>NZ_SRLV01000073.1:0-44700 GCF_006518205.1 Myxococcus sp. CA005
CAGCGGCACCATTCCACGCCCACCCCCGCGCACGCAACGGAGGGGGCGGCGCGCTAGAGGCCGTACGCCTCCAGCAGCTTCAACCACACCTCGCTCATGGTGGGGAACGACGGCACCGCGTGCCACAACGTGTCGAGCGGCACCTCCCCCGCCACGGCGATGGTGGCCGCATGGAGCATCTCTCCCACCTCCGGCCCGGTGAACGTGGCGCCCACGAGCACCCGGCGCTTCTCGTCCACCACCCACTTCACGGTGCCAGTGAGGCCCTTGCCCACCAGCGAGGTGCCGGACACGTCCTGGAGTTGCTGCTCCACCGTGCGTACCGGCAGCCCGGCCTCGCGTGCCTTGGCCTCGGTGAGGCCCACGCTGGCCACCTGTGGGTGGGTGAAGACGACTTGCGGGGTGGCCTTCGCGTCCGCCCAGGCCCTTGCCTGCTTGCCCGCGATGACGTCGCCCACCATGCGGGCCTGGTACTTGCCCATATGGGTGAGGAGGTTGCGGCCATTGGTGTCGCCGCACGCGTAGAGCCAGCCGCCGTCCACGCCCTTCGCGCGGAGCTGGTCATCCACCTCCACGGGCTTGCCGCCCACGAGCCCCACCGTCTCCAGCCCGATTCCTTCCGTGCGGGGCACGCGGCCCATGGCCACCAGGATTTCGTCCGCGACGACCTGCTCGCCATTGGACAGCGTCACCGTCACCTCGCCCTTGCCGCCGGGCCGCTGGACGCGCGTCGCGTTCATTCCAAGCAGCACGCGCGCGCCGGCATCTCGCAGCGCCTGGGCCACCTGCTCTCCGGCGAAGGGCTCCGCGCGGGACAGCAATCTCTTTCCGCGCTGCACCAGCGTCACCTCGGAGCCCAGCGAGCGCCACGCCTGGGCCAGCTCCACCCCGACCGCGCCGCCGCCCAGCACCACCAGCCGCTTGGGCACCTGCCTCGCCGCAGTGCCCTGGCGGTTGTCCCAGGGCTGGGCGTCCTTCAGCCCCGGGATGTCCGGGATGCGCGGATGGCTGCCGGTGGCCAGCACCACGGCTTTTCGGGCCTCCAGCTCCCGCACGGCGCCGTCCTTGTCCTCCACACGCACCTTGCGAGGGCCAGTGAGCTTGCCGGTGCCCCGCACCACCTTCAGCTTCGCATTCTCGGCCCACTTCACCTGGGAGTCGTCCTGGTAGTTGTTGACCATCGAATCCCGGTGGGCCAGCACCGCACGCGCGTCGATGCCCTCCTGGAGCTTCTCGCGCACGCCGGCGGCATGCTCCGCCAGCCACCGCGCTTCGCTCGGGCGCAGCAAGGCCTTGCTGGGGATGCAGGCCCAGTATGAGCACTCGCCGCCGAGCAGCTCATGCTCCACCAACGCCACTGACAGCCCGGCCTCCGCGGCGCGCGCACCGGCGACCTCACCCGCGGGGCCTGCCCCTATCACCACCACGTCGAACGCTTCCGCCATGTGCCTTCACCTCGTGCCCGCTGCGTAGCGCGGCGGCGGGCCATGCCCACGGTCGCGTTGAGACGCACGTCCGCTGCTGGAAAGTGAGGGTGGTCACCCGCCGACACCGGACACAGGGCACGGGCCCGAGGGGTGGTTGGCTGTCAGGCCTGCCCGCGTCCTGCCGTCTGGGGCTGTCGCTTGACGCGGGCTGGGTGGTGGTCACATCTTGCTTGCGCAGCATCACGGTCCGCGCGGGAGTCACGCACGCGGCGGGAGGTGTGCCATGGGACGTGTCTTGAATGGAGTCTCGGGTCGCTCCGCGCTGAACGTGCTGAACCGGGTGGGCCGCCTCCCTCGCTGAGCGGGACGGAGCGCGCTTCCAGGGCCTTGGATTCGGCATGTGCGCGGAGCCTTTGCCTCCGTGCAATGGGCCGGCGTGTGTCTCGTGCATCGCTGACGGCTTGAAGCCGGGAGCGCACGAGGGGCACGCGCGGCCTTCTGGGAACCGTTCGTCCTCTCATGTCCTCTTCCAGGAATCGCCGTACCTCGGCATCGCGCCATCTGCGCGTGCAGTCCCATCTGTCCCAAGAAGTCTCCCGCACCTTCCGGGGGGAGCTGTCCGACCCGAGGCTCGAAGGCGTCGCGCTGACGTCCTTCGAGCTGTCGCCGGACGGCCGCCTCGTTCGCATCGGCTACACCGTCACGCCCGAAGCCGCGGCTGCCGGCCTTCGTCCCCTGCAGGCGGCGCTCGAAGGCGCCAGCGGCTACCTGCGCTCGCAGCTCGCGGAGCACCTCGACCTCAAGCGCGTGCCGCAGCTTCGCTTCATCTACATCGGCGTCTCGGAGCACACGCCCGGGGCGGCGGAGGAGGGCGAGTCATGATGCCCCGTCTCCTTCCGCCCGCGCCGGGCTGCAGGCCCATCCTCGTCTGGGCCCGAGCGCTGCCTCCCGGCGCGGAGAAACAACTGCGTCACATCGCCTCCCAGCCCTATGTCGTGGAGCACGTGGCCGCCATGCCGGACCTCCACGTCGCTTCCGGCATCGCAGTGGGCACCGTCTTCGCCACGGAGCACCACGTCGTACCGGGGGCCCTGGGCGGAGACCTGGGCTGCGGCGTGAGCGCCTGGCGTTTCCCGCTCACCTCGGGCCTTCCCGGACGGGACGTGCTGGAGCGCGTGCTGTCTCAGTTGGCCGAGCGCATCCCCGTAGGTGACGCCGTCCACCGGGGCCGGGGGCTGCCCTTGCCCCCGGCGCTGGAGTCACCGCCCCTGTCCACCCAGAAGCTGCGCCATGCCTGGGAGCGGCTGGCGCCCAGGCACCTGGCGACGCTCGGGGGCGGCAACCACTTCCTCGAACTGGACCGGGATGCGGACGGGGCCCTCTGGCTGCTGCTGCATACCGGCTCGCGGGGCGTCGGCGCGGCCATCGCGGACCACCATGGGCGGGTGGCCCGGGCGCTCGGGGAGGGCGGCTTGCCGGCCCTGGACATCCACACCGCCGAGGGCGCCGCCTGCCTCGCCGACACGCAGTGGGCCTGCCGCTTCGCGCTCGCCAACCGGGAGGCCATCGCCGCTCGCGCGCTGGACGTCCTGGAGGAAGCCCTGGGCGTGGCCGCCGACCCCACGTCGGTCGTGGACGTGCACCACAACCACGTCGCCCAGGAGGAGCACGGGGGCCGCCTGTTGTGGGTCCACCGCAAGGGCGCGGTGGGGCTCCAATCCGGCCAACGCGGGCTCATCCCGGGTTCCATGGGGACGGCGTCCTACGTCGCGGAGGGCCGGGGCGAGCCGCGTGCCTTCCGCTCCTGCTCACACGGGGCGGGCCGCGTCCTCACCCGGGCGGAGGCACGGGCGCGCATCCGCCCGGCGGCGCTGGAGCACGTGCTGCGCCGCGTGGTGTACGACAAGGGGCGCGCCGCCGCCCTGGTAGAGGAGGCACCCGCCGCCTACCGCGACATCACCGAGGTGCTGGAGGACGAGGCCGACCTCGTCCGGCCGCTCCTGCGCCTGACACCGCTCGCCGTCCTCAAGGGCTGACCGGGAAGGCCGCTCCTGGCGAAAATCCGGGGGCGGCTTTACTCCGGGTGTATAGGGAGAGCGACAATGCGCCCGGCTCCAGCCGTCATCGGGGCCCGGGCGAGGGGTCCAGTGGCTGACATTGCAGAGAACCGCGTCAGGGGAGTTCCCCGCACCCGTCGGGATGCCGTACACTCGGACACCAGAAGTACACGAGAGAACCTGCTGGGGCGTCGTCTAATGGCAGGACATCAGACTTTGACTCTGAGTATCAAGGTTCGAATCCTTGCGCCCCAGCCACTCCGCTCCGGGGGGACGCGGTAGCCATGCGTCCGTCCCGTGCATGAAGGACGGTGGGCCGATGCCGCAGAAGACACTCCTTCTGGTCTCCGTGGGTAGCCCGCCAGCCTCTCTCTTGAGGGACTTGCAGGACCCGCTGGCGGCGCAAATGGGTGTCGCGGCCGTGGTGTCGAAGACGGTATTGCCGACGCCCGCCTACGCCTTCAACAAGGACCGTGGCCAGTACCACTGCAACGCCATCATGCGGCGGCTGACGCCGATGCAGGAGCCCGGCCAGTTCGCCGTGTTGGGCATCTCCGACGTGGACCTCTTCGTCCCGGACTCGCCTTTCGTCTTCGGGGAAGCGGACCGCGAGTCGAAGACGGCGGTGATGAGCCTCCATCGCCTGGCCCAGGGCGCCGCCAGCGAAATGTTGCGGCGCCGCGCGCAGGTGGAGGTGGTGCACCAGGCAGGACACCTGCTCGGTTTGTCCTACTGCGAGGACCCTCGGTGCGTGATGTTCTTCGCGCAGACGCCGCAGGACTGCGACCGCAAGCAACTGTCGCTCTGCAACCTCTGCCGCAACGAGCTCCAGAAGCTCAACCGCTGACATTGACCGTGCGTTGAATCACCCGTGGCGCGTTGACGTCAGTCCCGGTGCGCTCTGTAGTACGGGGCTCTCTATCGGCCGGGAAGCGGAGTGATGACGATGACGGGCAAGCGGAGGTTCCTCGGAGCGGTCTTGGCGGTGGGGATGTTGGGGGGCTGCGAGCCCCTGGACGACGGTGGCGGCGGCGGCATCGGGGGCGTCCTCTTCACCCGCGGCTTCGCCTTCGTGCGCGAGGACGACCGCAACGTCTACGTGGTGGACGACGGCGGCGACGCCAATAGCCCGCAGCGGCTGACCAACGTGGGCGGCGCCTACTGGCCTTCCGTGTCGCGCGACGGCCGCAGCGTGGTGTTCGTCCAGCGCAGCGGCGGCACCACCACGCTGCTGACGGTGCCCACCTCGGGCGGCACGCCCTCCACGCTGTTCCGGGCGAATGATTCGACGTGCGCGCGCGGCTGCTCCAACTTCCGCACGCCCACCTTCAGTCCGGACGGGCGCAGCGTCGTCTTCGTCTTCTCGCCCGGCAACAGCTCCCAGACGGCGCTGGCGCGCATCAACACGGACGGCAGCGGCTTCCAGGAACTCACGCCCAACAACGTCATCGCCTATGGCGCGCCGTCCTTCGTGCCCAATGGGGGCGCGGTGCTGGCGGGCGCGGGCAGCGGGCTGAACCAGCTCGACCAGCTTGCGCACGTGCCGCTCAACGGGGGCACCATCACCTACTCCTCCCTGAGCGCGGGCGTGCAGTTCGTGGAGAACCGCGTGGCGGTGTCTCCGAACGGCTCCCAGGTGGCGCTGGATGGACGCCTGTCCTCCGGTGGTACGCGCATCTTCGTGGCGCAGTTGTCGGGCTCGAACGTGGGGGCGCTCCAGCGCGTCACCATCGGCGGGGCGGGCGAGGAGTCGTGGCCGAGCTGGACGGGCGCCAGTCAGTTGGGCTTCCTCATCAGCGCTGGCGGGAGCGACACGGGCATCTACCGCGCGAACCTGAGCACGGGCTCGGTGTCGCTGGCGGTGCCCAGCGCCACGGAACCGTCCTACGGGCCGATTTGACCTGGAGCCGCTGACCTCGGACCCGGTGGGGTGGCGCCAGCGCCGCCCGCCGGGCATCTGAGGGGAGGCGGTTCGGGCCGGATTCGCGCCGTGGGGGGCGCCTGCGGTAGCCTGACGCATGGAGATGCCGGCATGAGCGAGTCACCCGACAGCAAGTCCCTTGCCTCTGGCGCGCAATCCCAGGAGCCCATCCTGGGGAGCCGGGCCGGTAGTCTGGTGGGCTTCGATGCCAGTGGCGCGGTGCTCGTGGATTTTCCGGGGAACACCTCGGGCCCGGTGGCCGCGCGGCTCGCCGTCGTCGTGGAACCGAAGGCGCTCCAGGCCGCCGTCGCCCAGCGGCAGAAGGCGGTGCTCCTCTTCGAGAATGGAGACGCCCGGTTGCCCTTCGTCATGGGGCTCATCCAGGAGCCCAGCGCGACGCCGCTGTTGGACGCGTTGCTGGAATCCCCCCCCCCAGAAGCCGCGCTGCGCCCGACAGAGGCCCATGTCGACGGCAAGCGCGTCGTCATCGAGGGCCAGGACGAAGTCGTCCTCAAGTGCGGTGAGGCCAGCATCACCTTGCGCCGCAACGGCAAGGTCATCGTGAAAGGCACCTACCTGGAGTCGCGCGCCTCCGGCACCCACCGTATCAAGGGCGGCACGGTCGAAATCAACTGACGCTCCGGACGTAAGGCGACCTGCGTGGACGCCACGTCCAACACGACGCGGCATGGGCCGCCGAAGGGCGGGGGGCGCAGTTGCCCTGCCGAGCAGCGTGCTGTGAGCCAGGGCGCCGAGCGCCCGGGGGCAACTGGCGTCCCAGTGCGCGAGGCGCGATGCTGCCGCGCGGAGGTCTGACGATGTCCCTCTTCGATGCCGTGCTGGCGGGCGACCGTGACGCCGTGGAGTCCCACCTGTCCGCTGGAGCGGACCCGAACCCCTTCGACGAGGAGGGGCGCACGCCGCTGATGGCCGCGGCCCGCGCGGGGCGAGCGGACCTGGTGCAACGCCTCCTGGATGCGGGAGCGGACCCCGAGCTGACGGACAGCATCGGCGAGTCCGCGCTCATCATGGCCGCAGCGCACGGGCACACCGAGGTCTGCCAGTGGCTGATGCCTCACGCGCGCGCGGATGACCAGGACCTGGCCCGCACGCTGCTCTCCGGCCTGGGCATCACTGACTTGCGCTTGGACGCGCCGCCTCCGCAGGACAACAGCTTCCGCCGCAAGCTCGCCTCCGCGGGGGCGTACGTCTCCGGCAAGCTGGGAGACGACGGCGCCACGAAGCGGCTGGAGCGCGTCCTGCGCTCGGAGAAGCAGCGCAAGCCCTGAAACGGCGAAGGCCCGGGGCTTCACGGTGGAAGCCTCCGGGCCCTTGCGTGAAGCGAAGCAGCGGGCGGGCCCTTCTGCGGGCCCGCCGCACCACTGGTACTACTCCGGCTTGGCGCTCACCGTGGCGCTGGGGGCCACGGTGCCCACCGCGCCGCTCTTGGTCTCCAGCGCGTCGGCGACCAGCTCGGTGATGTCCTTGATCTTGATGTTCTCCTCACGGCCGGTGTCGTTCACCGCGTCGGAGAGCATCGTGGAGCAGAACGGGCACGCCACCGCGACGATGCCGCTGCCGCCCTTCTCCTTGTAGTCGCCCACCTGGCCCGGCTTCTTCTTGTCCGCGGCGTTGGGGTAGGGCGTGTTCGGGTCCTCGGCGTGCTTCAGCGTGAGCGCGGCCTCGTTCAACCGGTTGTGGTTGATGCGCGTGCCAATGTGCTCCTCCATCCACATGCGGCCGCCGCCGGCGCCGCAGCAGAAGCCCTCGCGCTTGCTGCGCTGCATCTCCACCACCTCGAGCCCTGGGATGCTGTTGAGCACCTCGCGGGGGGCGTCGTAGACGCCGTTGTGGCGGCCCAGGTAGCAGGGGTCGTGGTAGGTGAGCTTGCTGTTCATCACCGCGGAGAGCTTGATGCGCTTCTCCTTCAGCAGCTCGTTGATGAGCTGCGTGTGGTTGATGACGCGGTACTCGCCGCCGAACTCCGGGTACTCGTTCTTGATGGTGTTGAAGCAGTGCGGGCACTGGGTGATGACGGCCTTCACGCCCATCGAGTTCCACGTCTCGACGTTCGTCTTCGCCATCGTCTGGAACAGGTACTCGTTGCCCATGCGGCGCGCGGAGTCGCCGTTGCACATCTCCTGCTTCGACAGCGTGGCGAAGCTCACGCCCGCTTCGCGCAGAATCTTCACCAGCGCGCGGCTGACCTTCTTCTGCTTGTCGTCGTAGCTGCCCGCGCAGCCCACGAAGAAGAGGTACTCGTAGGGACCGCCGTCGTCACCCCACGTGGGGAGCGCCAGGTCCTCCGCCCACTCGTCGCGCCGGTCCTGGCCCAGGCCCCAGGGGTTGCCCTGGCGCTCGATGCCCTCGAACACGCGCTGGATTTCGGGGGGGAACTCCGCCTTCACCTGCACCTGGTAGCGGCGCATGTCGATGAGGCGCGGCACGTTTTCGATGAACACCGGGCAGGCCTGCTCGCACCAGCCGCAGCTCGTGCACGCCCACACCGTCTCCGCCGACAGCGCGCTGCCGACGATTTCGGGCAGCGGCTCCTTGATGCCATTGGGGCCGTAGCCTTCCTCCACCCACTGCTCATTGCCCCAGATCCAATGCTTCAGGTCCTGGTTGA
The DNA here is from genome assembly GCF_006518205.1 of Myxococcus sp. CA005. NCBI lineage: Bacteria > Pseudomonadati > Myxococcota > Myxococcia > Myxococcales > Myxococcaceae > Myxococcus > Myxococcus sp. CA005. Next base: position 8,035 of record NZ_SRLV01000073.1, read on the forward strand.
CGCCCTTGTGGGTGAGCGGCTTGCCGGTGATGTACGTCGGACAGTGCGTCTGGCAGCGGCCACACTCCGTACAGGAGTAGAGGTCCAGGCCCTGCTTCCACGTCAGGTCCTTCACCGTGGCGGTGCCGAACTCCTCCTTCTCCAGGTCCGGCGTGGGCAGCTTGCCGGTGGAGTGGGTGCGCTGGAAGAAGACGGTGGGCAGGCCGGTGATGATGTGGAAGTGCTTGCCGATGGGCAGGAAGTTCAGGAACGCCAGGATGATGACCAGGTGAACCCAGAAGCCAGCCGCGCCCACCACGTGCGCGGCGGTGGCGCCCAACGGCATCATCGCCAGACCCGTCAGGCTGGTGAACGGCTCCCACCACACCAGCGCGGCGGGGGACTGGGGCACCTGCGCGGCGCCCACCTGCGCCTGCGCGGCGTGCGCGGCCACCATGTGGCTGCCGCCGAACAGGAACTCGGAGACCATCAGCCCGCCGATGAAGCACAGGATGAGGTACGCCTCCCACGACGGCGTCAGGCGGTCCGGCTTCACCTTCCAGCGGACCCAGATGTAGTAGGCCACGCCCAGCAGGGCCAGCGCGGCGACCACGTCCTTGGCCAGCAGGTAGACCTTGTAGACGAAGAGCAGCGCGGATTGCTCCGCCCAGAACGGGTGGCCCAGGTCTGTCAGCACGTCCAGCGCCGTGGTCGAAAACCCCATGGCGAAGAGCATGACGGTGCGCAGGGCCAGCACCATGAAGGCCGCGTAGATGAGGACGTGGAACAGGCCCGGCGTGAACTCCTCCGGATCCACCAGTCGCTTCTGGCCAAGGCCGAAGCGCACCAACTGCGCCACGCGGAAGGGGATGTTGTCGAGCCGGTTCTCCTTCTTCATCGCGAGCAGGACGCCCACGCGACCGGACATGGTCATCACGAAGATGGGAATGGCGAGGGCTAGCAACAGGCCGGTGATGATGGGACTCATGGGACTCCGAGGACCTCTCGGGCGCGGCGGATGGGCCCGGGCTGCCGCGTCGCGGCAATTCTTGAGTGCACTTCAACCCTAACAGGGGTGATTCTCGAATCAAGCACCCTGCTGCCCCAGGTGTCCTTCACTGGAGAACGCGGCCCGGGTCCTCTGGGGAGTGAGCGGCCATCGCACGGATTTACCAGTGGCGGACGGCAGGCAGGCACCCTTTGAAAATACCCGGAAGTAAACCGCTGTAGGGGTTCCTTTCTCGGGCCCAGGGCTTACCTTGTGCGATTACCACGGGCACTGTCTGACGTCTGACTGTTCGTAACTGCCTGTAACTACGAACACTCTTCGTTGGAGAGCAGGCAGGTAGGCAGACGGGCTACACGGCCCCCAGAACTTTGAGACCCCAAGGGCTTTACAACGCGAGGCGACATCTCCAACATGGTCGGTAAATCGGTCAACGATTAATGGAGCGGGCCTCGCATGGGGCGAGCCCGGGTCGACCGAAGCGGGATGCCCCCCTTCACCTGGGTGGCCTCCAGAGGAGCCGGCGATGGTTCACGACGACACCACGTACATGGACGATGAAGGTTTGCCTTATGTGGATCCGCGGCAGGACGGTGGCGCGGAGTCTTCTGAGGCCGACGAGGGCGCGCCCGGCCGCCGTTGGGGCTACTCCGAGGAGTCGTGGGGCGGCTGGGCTGCGGCCGAGTAATTCGCGGCCCCCGCGGCCGGTGGACGCGCGGGGGCACTAGCGGTAACCGGGGCAATGGATACCCGCGTGGTGGCTCCTTCAGGGTGAGCCCCCGGGCCCCCTTGCTCCAAAGCACGACTCCCGACATTCTCAGACCCCGCAGCCTGCCCGTGAGCGTCCCCCGCTCCCGTGCGTTGTGGCCCATGAGACGTCCGGCATCGGGGGCGGTCCGCTCCCGCAGATTGATTCGCGGCACAATGCCTCGTGCGACCACGGGGGAGTACGTATGAAGCAGACGGCCTGGGCAGTGGAGCGTGACGCCGAACATGGCCGCGAGGTGCTCCTCCTCGTCACCCTGGAAGCCGACGCCGACGCCCCCCGCGCGCCCGTGGCCATCAACCTCGCTTTGGATCGCAGCGCCTCCATGCGGGGCGTGCCGCTGCTCGCCGCGGTGCAGGCCGCCCAGGCGCTCGTGGAGCGCGCCAGCCCACGCGACTACCTGGGCCTGCTCACCTTCGACGCCGAGCCCGAGCAGGTCCTCCCCATGCGCGCCATGGACCCCAACGCCCGGGCGCAGCTCCTCAAGGTGCTCGCGCGCCTGGAGTCCGGCGAGGGGACCGCCCTGCACGAGGCCGTGGAGCGCGCCTCGGAGTCCGCCCGCCGCGTGCTCGTGCCCGGCGCCCGGCCCCAGGTGCTGATGCTTACTGATGGCGAGCCCTCGGTAGGCCCGTCGCAGCTCGCAGAGTTCAAGACCCAGGGCGCCCGCATCGCCGAGTCCGGCGTCATGCTCCACGCGCTGGGGCTGGGCCGCCACTACCTGCCCGACATCCTGGAGGCCCTCACCAGTCCCTCCGGCACGGGCTTCGTGCACGTGGATGACCCGGAAGGTTTGCCCATGGCCGTGGGCCAACTGGGCGCCGAGCTCTTCGGTGAAGTCGTCGCCGACGCGCGCGTGCACGTGCTGCCCACGGGCTTCGCCGACGTCCGCTGTCGTCACCGCTATCCCTCGCGCGTGGAGGGCGACGCCATGAGCGCCACCCTGGGCGCCATCTCCCAGGCCTTCCCGCGCCGCGTCCTCTTCTCGGGCATGTTGGGGGATGCGGAGTGGAACCTGGGCGTGTCCACGTCCTACTCCGAGCGCGGCGATACGCGGCGCATCAGCGTGCCAGTGACGCGTGTGCTGCCCGACAGTGACGCGGGCCGCTTCGTGCGCGCCGTGTCCGCCGAGCTGGACCTGGTCGCCGGTGAAGCCGCCGCGTGGAAGGCCCTGGGCCGCCGTCACCAGGACGCCGCTGAGCGGGCGCTGGAGGCCGCGGACGTCGCCCTCTACAAACTCGCGCGGCTCGGCTCGGCGGAGGTGCCCGCGCAACGCCACGTGGAGCGGCTGGCGGACCTGCGCCGGGTGATAGAGCGCCGGGCAAACAAGCTCCCCGCGCTGGTGATGCGCCGCGCGCACTCCGAGGTCTCCCGCATCACCATGAGCCGCGTGGGCCCCGCGGCGCCCGCGCTGCTGCCCTGGAAGACCGAGGACTGACGCCCGTCGCTCGGCTGCCCTTGTGGGTTCATGACGTTACCTCTGTGACGCTGTAACCCCTCCTGCTCGGACTGTCCGCCTGGGAGTGGGCGTGGCGCGTCATGCGAGGGGAATGCCCGCCTGCCCGGATGGTTCACTGTGCTCGGAGGCACGTGTCTGCCGCTGGCGGGCCGGCCTCCTCTGGGTTAACGGGAGTCGCATGACGCATCAGCAGTCCAAGAGGCTCGGCGTTGTTGGTGGAATCGGACTGCTGCTGGTGGCGGCGGTCGCGTGGGCGGACCTGCCCGCGTCGGCGGTGGCATCGAGCGCGCCGGACGAAGGCGACCCTCGCATCGAGGGTGCCCTCCTGGTGGACGCCACCGAGGTGAAGCCGGGAGACACCTTCCGCGTGGGCGTGCGCTTCCGGTTGGATCCAGGCTGGCACGTCTACTGGAAGAACCCGGGCGACTCCGGCTTGGAGACGGAAGTGGCGTGGGACACGCCCGGCGTCACCGTGGGGCCGCTGCAGTGGCCCTTCCCGCAGACGTTCCGCACGCCCGACGGCTTCATCACCACCCATGGCTATGACGGTGAGGCCATCCTCATCGCCGACGCGAAGGCCGTGGAAGGGCCCTCCACGGGCCTGCTGACGGTGTCCGCCGCCGTGGAAGCGCTGGTGTGCGAGGTGCACTGCATCCCCGCGGAGCTGATGCTGACGCGCTCCATCCCCCTGGGTCCCCAGACGGTGCGCGACGCCGAGACAGCGGCTGTCTTCGACACCGAGCTGGCCAAGGTGCCCCGTCCCGCCAAGGACAGCGGCCCCGCGGCGACGGTGGCGCTGGATGCGCCGCAGCTCACCGCGGGCCAGGATTTCACCGGCACCCTCACCCTGACGGCCCCGGGCGGCGCGGCGGTGCCCGCGGTGGAAGGTGACTTCTTCGTCGCCGACCGCATCCCCGGCGTCGTGCGCGTGGGGTTGGCCTCGGACGGTCCGGGCCGCTTCAAACTCAAGGGCAAGGCGGAGCCGGACGCGCAGGCGTCGGCGCCGGACCTGACGGGCGTGCTGCGCCTGGGCACGGCGGCCACGGGCTACCAGTACCTCGAGGTGACGGCGCCGCTGGCCCCCTTGGTGGCGGCCGGTGGCGCGGCTGGGACGCCGGCCGTGGTGAAGCCGCCGTCGGTGAAGGACAGCATCGCGGCGGTGAAGCCGGTGGGCGCCGCCATCGCCACGCCGCCCGCGGCCGAGTCGTCCATGGGCCTGGGGCTGGCGCTGGTGTTCGCCTTCTTCGGTGGCGCGCTGCTCAACCTGATGCCGTGCGTGTTCCCCGTGCTGGCGCTCAAGGCCTACGGCTTCACGCGCATGGTGCAGCAGGAGCAGGGCCGCGTCGGCGCGCATGCGGCGGCCTACGCGGCGGGCATCATCGGCACCATGCTGCTGCTGGCCAGCGTCGTGCTGGCGGTGCGCGCGGGTGGCGCGAGCGTGGGCTGGGGCTTCCAGTTCCAGGAGCCGCTCTTCGTCGCGGGTGTGTGCGCGGTGTTGGTCGCCTTCGCGCTCAACCTCTTCGGTGTCTTCAACGTGGGCCTGGACGGCACGGCGCTGGCGGGCAAGGTGGACCAGAGCCACGGCCTGATGCACAGCGCTGGCGAGGGCGTGCTGGCCGTGGTGCTGGCCACGCCGTGCTCGGCGCCGCTGCTGGGCACCGCGGTGGGCTTCGCCTTCGCGGCGGGCCCCATGACGGTGCTGGCCGTCTTCACCGCGCTGGGCCTGGGGCTCGCGCTGCCCTTCTGTGTGCTGGTGCTGGTGCCCGGGCTGGCGAAGAAGCTGCCCAAGCCGGGCGCGTGGATGGAGCGCTTCAAGCAGGTGCTGGGCTTCGCGCTGCTGGCCACCACTGTCTGGCTGGTGTGGGTAATGGGCGGGCTGGCCGGCGTGGACGGCATGGCGCGGCTGCTGGCGTTCCTGGTCGCGGTGGGGCTCGTCACGTGGCTGTACGGTCAGGGGCAGGCGCAGGACGGTGTGCGCAAGCTGGCCACCGTGGCGGTGGCCGCGGGCGTGCTGGTGGCGTCAGGGCTGCTGACGTTGCGTTTCGATGACCAGGACCCCGTGGAGGCGCCTCGGGTCGGGTCCACGGTGGCGCAGGCGCAGCCGTGGAGCGCGGACGCGGTGAACGCGGCGCTGGCGGCGGGCCAGCCGGTGTTCATCGACTTCACTGCGGACTGGTGCCTCACCTGCAAGTTCAACGAGCGCACCGTGCTGTCCACCGACGAGGTGCGGGACGCCTTCAAGAAGCACCAGGTGGCCTTCTTCATCGCGGACTGGACGCGCCGGGACGCGAGCATCACCACCAAGCTGGCCGAGCACGGCCGGGCCGGTGTGCCCATGTACCTGGTGCTGAGCCCGGGCGCCCCCGACAAGCCGGAGGTGCTGCCGGAGTTGCTCACGCCGGGCGTGGTGACGGACGCCGTGACGCGCGCGGCGGCGTGTGCACCCTCGAAGCTGGGCAACGGCGCGAACGTCCTCTGCGCCGCGGGTTTCCCGAGTCACTGAAGTCGCGCTGTCTTCCCCGCAGTCCCCAAAACGCTGGAGGAACGCCATGAAGCAGGTCTTCACCGCACTCGCGCTGGGCACGTTACTCATCGGGGCGCCCGCCCTCGCCGACGCGGAAGTTGGCAAGCCCGCGCCGACCTTCACGCTGAAGGACGAGTCCGGCAAGGAGCACACGCTGGCGCAGTACAAGGGCAAGGTCGTGGTCCTGGAGTGGACCAACCCCGAGTGCCCCTTCGTTCAGCGGCACTACAAGAACGACACGATGGTCACCACGCTGAAGGGCTTCGACGCGAAGAAGGTGGTGTGGCTGGCGGTGGACTCCACCGCGCACAACACCCCGGAGAAGTCCGCGGCGTGGAAGAAGGATGAGGGCTTCCCCTACCCGGTTCTCCAGGACGCGAGCGGCACGGTAGGCAAGTCCTATGGCGCGAAGACGACGCCGCACATGTACGTCATCGACGAGACGGGCGTTGTCCGCTACGCGGGCGCCATCGACGATGACCCGCGCGGCAAGAACGCCAAGCCGGCCAACCATGTGAAGACGGCGGTGGACGCGGTGGTGGGTGGCCAGCAGGTCCCGGCGAGCACCACCACGCCCTACGGCTGCTCGGTGAAGTACAAGAGCTAGCGCTGGTTCGGCTGTGTGGATTCCCGAAGGCCCTCGTCCCTGCTGGGGCGGGGGCCTTCTGCTTGGGCGGCAGGCGACGGCGCCATGGCAGGTGCCTTGTCCGGTGCGAGGGCGGTTCGGACCTTTCCCTCTGAAAGGGGAAATGACCATGGCCGACAACAAGGGCAGTCCGGTACGGGGCGACGAGCGGATGGACACGACGCGCCCGGAAGAACTGGAGCGCGAGGCGCGGCACCAGAAAGGCCCGGTGCGAGGCGACGTGACGGACGAAGACGTGGGCGAAGACCGCATCCTCCAGAAGGGGATTGGCGGCTACGGCGCTCAGAAGGGCACCGAGCCGGCGCGCGAGGCACCTCCGCTGAGTGACGACCACGGACGTCATTGAGATGCGGGCCTGGGGACAGCCCGCACGCCGGCAAGGCCGCGAAGAAGCCAGCCGGGGGCCGAGGCGCCATCCCGCGACGACGTCATGAGCGCTTGTTGGACCCACGCGGTGCGCTTGGTCCCGTGCTCCTATTGCGCGGAGGTCGTGCGCCCGGCCTCGCGTGGAATCGTGAGCAGCGAGCACAGCGCTCCCACGGCGCACAGGCCGGCGGACACCCAGAGCGCGCGCCGTGTGCCCACCAGGAAGTCCATGCCGGTGTCGCCAGCGAGGCCGCCCAGCAGCGGCAGCAGCGCCACCGCGAGCAGGCCGGCGAGGCGGGCCACGGCGTTGTTCACGCCAGAGGCGATGCCCGCGTAGCGGTCCTCGACGGCGCCGAGCACCACCGCCGTGAGCGGGCCTACGGTGAGCGCCAGCCCCAGTCCCAGCACCAGGATGCCAGGCAGCACGGTGCTGACGTAGTCACCACCGCGCTGGATGCGCGTCAGGAGCGCCAGCCCCACGCCCGCGAGCAGCGGCCCCGCCGTCATCAACGGACGTGCGCCGATGTGCCCCGCGAGCCGCCCCACCGAAGGTGAAAACAGAAGCAGCATCAGCGTGATGGGGAGCAGCGCTGCTCCCGCGCCGAGCGCCGAATAGCCGAGCTGCTGCTGCAGGGCGAGCACCACCAGGAAGGTGGCGCCTCCGAGCGCGAAGTACACGACGAGCGTGGTGAGGTTCGCGCCGGAGAAGGTGCGCGAGTGGAAGAGGGTGAGCGGAAGCATCGGCTCCCGCTGCCGTGCCTCCAGGACGAAGAACGCGGCCAGCAGGACGGCGCCTCCGGCCGCGGCGCCGATGGCCGCCAGGGGCCAGCCGTGGGCGGGGCCTTCGATGAGCGCGTAGATGAGGCCACCCAGCCCGAGCGCCGCCGTCACCGAGCCCGCGACGTCCAACCCGCGCGCCCCTGTCTTCGGCGCGATGTCCGGCACGTGGCGCAGCGCCGCCCACGCGGTGAGCGCGGCCAGGGGCACGTTGAGGAAGAAGACGAAGCGCCATGAGCCTGCGTCCACGAGCCACCCACCCAGCAGCGGCCCCACGGCCGTGGTGACGCCGGACAGTCCGGCCCAGGCGGACACGGCGCGTTGCCGGTCCTGAGGCGGGAACGACGTGCGCAGCAATGCGAGGCTCGCGGGCACCAGCAGCGCGGCTCCCACACCCTGCGCCGCGCGGAAGGCGGCCAGCGTCCAGGTGTTGGGCGCCAGGCCGCACAGCACTGACGTGACGGTGAAGGCGAGCATGCCCAGCAGGAAGACGCGTCGCTGGCCCTTCGCGTCGCCGAGCGCGCCCCCGGTGAGCACCAGGGAGCCGAGCGTGAGCAGGTACGCGTCCACGGCCCATTGGAGGCCGGACAGGCCCGTGTGCAGCTCGCGGCCCATGGCGGGCAGGGCGACGTTGACGGCGGTGGAATCGAGGAACGCCATGCCGCTGCCCAGCACGCTGGCGAGCAGCACACCCCGGCCGCGAGGACTGTCATAGGCGACGGTGGTGTCGGGGGCGTTGGTGGGCATGTGGCTCTACCGTGCGCCCGGGGCTCCGCGCGTGCCATCCGCTGCTGCGGGGTGGGGACGTGCCTCCAGTGGCTCGCCATCCTGGCTGGTGCTCACTGAAGGTCCTCGCACCCAGTGCCTACGCTGTAGAGGGCACTGGTCGCCCCAGTCACAGAGAGGTGTCACATGGAGCCGATTTGCGAGCACATCCGACAGGCCGAAGACCCGCCTCCGCGCTCGCGAGGCTGCGAGGAATGTCTGGCCATGGGCGCAAGCTGGGTGCACCTGCGTCGCTGCCTGAGTTGTGGCCATGTGGGATGTTGTGATTCCTCGCCCAACCGGCATGCGACGAAGCACTTCCAGCAGTCGGCGCATCCCGTCGTCCAGTCCTTCGAGCCGGGGGAGGAGTGGGCCTGGTGCTATGAGGACGAACTCTTCACCGAGCACCGTCCGGCGCCATCGCACGATGCGCGGCTATGACGTGGGCCGTCATCCGCTATCATCCTCCGGGCCCGTTTCAGCTCGTGGGAAGAAAGGCGCGGCACCGCACCATGGACGCGTGGACACTCGAAGGCTCACGCATCACCGACCCGGACACGTTGAGCCGCCTGCGCGAGATGCTGGCGAACAAGAGCCCGCTCATCATCGAGCACCGCTTCTACCGGGAGACGCGCGCCCCGCACCGCTTCATCTGTGACGATGCCGACGTGCTGGACGAGTATCTCCAGGAGTCACGTCCTGGAGACTCGTTCTGCGTGTGGTCCTACAAGAGCCTCTGCCGGGGCGACAACCTGCTGCTCCAGGGGAAGATGCCGGACGCGCAGGGGCGGACGCCGGGCGGCGTGGCCTGAGTCAGGCGGCCACGGGCTCCATGCGCGGTCGCGTCCGTGCCTGGGCCGTCTTGCGGCCACCGCCCTTGCGCAGCAGGTCCAGCGTCACCTCGTCCTCCGTGGCCAGCGCCATGAGCCGCTGGAGGTCGTCCACGCTGTTCACCGGCCGCTGGTTGATGGCCAGCAGTAAGTCATCCACCTGGAGTCCGGCCTCGTGGGCAGGTGTCCCGTCCTGCACGCGGAGCACCTTCACCGCGCGGGACTGGCCGTTCTCCCGGGTGAGTCGTGCGTCCAGGCTCACCGCCGTCGCGGCGATGCCCAGGAAGCGCCGGTCCACCTTGCCGCGTTGGATGAGCAGGCTGGCAATCCACGCCGCCGTGGTGGCGCTCACCGCGAAGCCGATACCTTGCGCGTAGGGCAACACCAGCGTGTTGAGGCCCACCACCTGTCCTCGCATGTTGAGCAGCGGCCCCCCGGAGTTGCCCGGATTGATGGCGGCATCCGTCTGGAGCATGCCCTCCAGCATGACGCCGTCGGGCAGGCTGATGCTGCGGTTGATGGCGCTCACCACGCCCAGCGACACGGACTGTTCCAGGTGGAACGGGTTGCCAATGGCCATGACGAGCTGGCCCACGCGCACCGACTCGGGCTCGGCGAGCGGCAGGGTGGGGAAGTCACCGCCCTCCGCGCGGACCACGGCCAGGTCGGTGGGGGCGTCGCTGCCCACCAGGGTGCCACGCAGTTCCTCTCCGTTGGAGAGCTGGACGGTGAGCTTGCGTGAGCCGCGCACCACCACGTGGCGGTTGGTGAGGACGTAGCCGTCCGGTGTGAGGAAGAGGCCGGTGCCGTGGCCGCGTGCGTGCTCCACGCCCACGACGGCGGGCGAGGCACGCGCCACCAGCGACTCCAAATCATCCGAGAAGTGTTGCAGCAGTTTCACGGTGGCCTCCCTTCACGAGCGCTTGCCCACGGTGATGGGCACTTCGCGAACCTCTCCGGCGCGCAGCACGCGGACCTGGAGGGTGGTGCCCACCTTCTCGTCGCTCAGGGCTCCGAGCAGGTCCTCCACGCCGTGGAGGGGCTGACCTCCCAGACTCACCAGGACGTCTCCGAGCAGCAGACCCGCGTCATGCGCCGGGCCGTTCGGGTCCACGGAGAGGCAGATGAGGCCGTGTTCGTTCCCCGTGCCCAGGTGTGGGGGCAGACGCACGGGGTAGGCGCCCACGCCCAGGTAGCCACGCCGGATGCCCCCGTGTTCCTTCAGCGATGCAATCACGCGCGTGAGCGTGTCCGTGGCGATGACGACGGCGGCGGTGCGAGAGAAGGCGGCGGTGAGCAGACCGACAAGGCGTCCCTCGGTGTCCACCAGCGCGCCGCCGGAGAAGCCGGGCGGGAGGTCGGCATCCGTCTCCAGGTAGCGCTCCACGCGGCCTCCGGCATGGGTGCGCCAGCCCTCGCCGTGGGTGCTGACCATGCCGAGCGTCGCGCGAGCCGTGCGGCCAGGGCGGCCCACGGCGATGACGAGGTGACCGACCTTCACGTCATCCAACGGCGCGGAGGTCAGCGGCGCGAGGCCGGTGGCTTCGGCCTTGAGCAGGGCCAGGTCGGTGCTGGCGTCGCGGCCGACGAACTCGGCGGAGACGGTGCGGCCATCCGGCAAGCCGATAGGGAGCCGGCCCTCGTGCTCCACGGCCTGGCTGGTGGTGAGGATGTGGCCCTCGGCATCCCAGACGATGCCGGTGGTGCCGCGCCTGCGCCGCGTCTCCACGCGGACGATGCCAGGCGCGGTGCGCTCGACGATGGAGGCGAGGGAGTGGGACAGCGACTGGAGGAGGCCGGTGGACATGGTGTGTTCCTTTCGAGGCACAAGGTAAAGGCCTCGAAAAGGCGCCACATCGGCGGACCGGTCAGGTCGGGAACCTCCCCATTCGGGGAGGTCACCTCGTCTTTGGTTCAGCCTGTCATGCGGAAACGCTCGTAGCGCGCTTCCAGGTACTCACGGCGCGGCCGGTGGGCAGGAGCCTCCGGCAGGATGCTCAGCGCCTTTCCGGCGAAGCCCTTGAGCCCGTACTCCAGCGTGGGGCCGTCGCGCTCGGCGAGCAGCCGGGGCGCGATTTCGATGATGCCGTCAGGGCGGATGCCCAGCAGGTCCGTGTCGAAGGCCCCGTGGTGGAGTTTGCAGAGCGAGAGGCCGTTGGAGATTTCCGGCCTGCCACGCTCGTCCCGGTCCGGGAGGATGTGCGCCGCGTCCAGCAGCTCCGGCCGGGGGAACCGGCATACCGCGCACCGCTGCGAATAGGCTCGCAGCACATGCTGACGGAAGGCGGCTTGATGGAGCCGCTTCTTCATCTGGACCGTGGCGTAGCGGCGCTCCAGGTTCAAGAGCTTCGGGTCCGCCGCGTGGAGCCCCGGCGCCAGCACCTCCGCATCCGGTGCGGCGGAGACGACGGTGAAGCTCAGCTCGGCTGGGTTTGCCTCGGAGATGTAGACGGGCCAGATGGGCCGATAGGCGCCCGGCTCGATACCGTAGAAGTAGATGAGCGGGACATCCCATTCCATGCCGCGCACGAGGCGCCGGTTGTCACGAGACGCAACGTCCGTTCCCTGGAACCGGTACTGGAATCCCTCGTTCGAGCGGAGGTCGTCGTAGCGCGCCTCTCGGCCCTGGCGAGGCACGGTCGTCTTGATGGACAGCGCCGTCTCGCGCATGTGTCGAGGCCAGAAGATGCCGCGTGCGCGGTTGGCGAAGTTCAGCGTCTCGCCCTGGTACGTGAAGCCTCGTGCAATGACGTCCCAGGACAGCACCTCGCCATGCTGGCGCACCAGGTGTTGCAGCGCGTTCATGGCGGCGACCCGGATGGGCCAGTCGAGGTCCTGGTTCGTCAACCCCGCCAGGCTACCAGGTCCGGGGCGGATGCAAGGGCTCACGGGTACCTCTGGCGAGGTACATACAAGGCGCGTGCCTCCATGCATCTTTCATCAAGCAACGGAACGCGTCCGCTGCTCAATGAGGAGGTAGCAACATGATCTACATCACTGCGGTGAGGCTGTCGGGAGGCAACAGGCTTGAGCACATCACGGACTTGAAGTGGGAGAATCGGGCCACTAGCGAAAGTGGCTCAAGCACACGGGCTCAAATCGTTGCTTGGATTGACCAAGGAAACGAAGCCCGCGTCCAGGTTGGTTACAGTGAGTCGAAGGTCGAGGTTGTTCGGGCAGATCCGCCGTATCTGCGGTCGAGTCCGAACAACACGACGGTCGACAACTTGCTGTCCTTGCCAAGGTTCTAAGTGCGTCGAAGTCCTTATCGACTGGGTTGACCCTGGGGGATGCGAGCTGGGAACTTGCTGTTCGGAAATGTCGGGGGCACCCCAAATGTTCCGACATTTCCGAACAGCGCGGTGTACGACCGCGTCGGAGAGGCAGGGCGGAAGACCGGATTCTCACGTTTGCTATCTGGCTGCGGACAGCTGCCTGTTGTGGCAACCAACCCGCCAAGGGAGCGGTCCACGCAACTCCAGTCCTGCTGCTTCCCCCTGGCCCGCGCGTCCCTACGTTCTCCTGGAACTTCACGATGGCGAACGAAAGGTCAGCCTCATGGAAGAGACAGGCGAGCGCACGATGGGACAGCCGCAGGGTGTCGTCCAGGGAGACCGCCGGGAGTTCGAGGAACTGCTGAAGGACTATGACACCGCCCTCCTCACCACCCGGGGTGCGGACGGACACTTTCACACGCGGCCCATGGCGGTGGCGAAGAAGCATAAGTCCGGCACCGTGCTCTGGTTCGCCACCTGGGCGGACACGCAGAAAGTGCAGGACCTGGAGTCGGACCCGCACTGCTCGCTCGCTTTCCACGCGTCGGAGGACAGCGCCACGTATCTCTCCGTGTCGGGTGTGGCGGAAGTCGTCCGCGACCGGAGGGCCATCCATGACTTGTGGGAGCCCGGCTGGAAGCCCTGGTTCCCACAGGGCCCGGATGAGGGTGACATCGCCCTGTTGCGCTTCACGCCCGAGCACGCTGAATACGTCCACCCGGCAGGCGGAAAGCTCAAGGTGCTCTTCAGCACCGCGAAGGCGTTGGTGACGAAGCAGCGCCCCGACATCGCGCCCAAGAAGGAGTTGGACCTGCACTGAGCCTGGGCGAGCCCCCGGCTACCGCCGTTCCAGCAACGCGCCACCCGGCCCGAAGCCCAGTGTGAGACACAACACGCGCGAGTGGTTCGCCAGCCGCGAATCACCCCGCGCGGCCTCCGTGGCCAGCTCCGCGTCATTGAGCACCAGCGCGGTCCCGCGGCCCTCGTTCCCCATGGCCGCCTGGAGGATGTCCGCCACCAGCGACTCGTGGCCTTCCCAGCCGTAGGTGCAGCCCCCGGGGACCAGCGACGCGTCCAGCGGACACGGCAGCGCGAGGCACAAGGCATCGGGCAGCCGAGCCGAGAACACGCGCAGGGCACTGGCGATGAACGCCACCGCCGCCTTCACATGTCGCCTGTCCGGAGGCCGCGCCATGCCGATGAAGTACCGGGGCAACAGCGCGGCGTCGCGCTCGAAGATGCGCGGGGCCGCTGTGGGGCTCACGCACTTGATGCCCGTCTGCCCCACGTCGAGCGCCACCGGATGCGCGGGCGCGAGCGGCGCCAGCAGGCGCAGTCCCGCCAGGGCCGGAGCGAAGAGTGGATGCTCCGCCACGTACACAGGGCAGGGGAGCGCGGTGGACACACTCGAGAGCATGGCACCGAAGCCCTCCAGGCACACCAATCCGCCACTGAGCCACACGGCATCCACCGCGTGCCGCTTCACCAGCGTGGACAGCGCCACCGCGAGCGCCGGGCCCAGTCGGCCCGCGAGCGCCGGCTCGGGAACCCCCGCGCGACGGTCCGCATCCACGCGAGGCGCCCCGAGCAACTCCCACAGCTCGCGACCCATCACGGGCAGGTTCCACACCTCCAGCGGCGACACACCCGGTAGCACCAGACGCCACACGTCCCAATCACGCATGCAATCACTCACGCCACGAGTCGGAGGATGCGTTCAGCGGCGTCCTTCGCGCCGTCACGCGCCTGGTAGGACGCGGCGATGCCGGCCACCCGCTGTCGCAGCACCGTGCCCGGCTCCAGCAGTTGTCGCAGCGCTTCGCGGCAGTCCTCCACGGAGAGCGAGCGCGGCGCCCGCACGAGCCCCGCGCCCGACTTCGCCAGGAAGTGCGCCTGGATGGGCTGGTCGTTGCAGACAGGCAGGAGCAGCATCGGAACGCCTTCGGTCAGCGCCTCCATGACGGAGTTGGCGCCGCCGTGAGACACGAGCACGGAGACTCGTGATAACAGTTGTCGCTGAGGTGTGTATGGCACGGCGACCACGTCCCCGGGAAGGCTGTGAACAAAATCTGTATCAGCCAACTCACCCGCGCTGAGCACCACGGTGACGCCCAGGGGCGCGGCGGCCTCGGTCATCGTCTGAAACAAATCGGGTTGCCACGAAATCTGGCTGCCGAAAGACACGTACACCACGGGCTTGGAGCCCAGCCGCTCCCACGGGAAGTCCACCTCGTCACCGCGCGCCTCCGGAGGCTGTGACGGCCCGACCAGGTGTGTGGCGGGAGGCAGTCCTGCGTCGGAGCCCAGGAAGGCCTCGGTGGCGAAGATGACGTTGAGGTCCGGTGACAGGCACTCACAGTTGCGGAAGCGGGCATCGAAGCCGTGGCGGGAAAACAGAGCCTGTCGCTCATCGGCCAGCGCGCGCACGTTGCGGCGCAGGCCGTAATCGATGGGCGGCTCCAGCAATGACAGCGCGGAGGACACGCCCGCCCAGGGGATTCGCAACGCATGGGCGGCCAGCACGGCGGCGTACTGCATGCCGTCCAGGGCCATGACATCCGGACGGAAGCGCTCGACGGCCTCTCGCACCGGCGCCAGCAGCGAGGGCACGGCGTCAATCAGCAGGCCGCGAATCCATTGCCCCAGCGCCGCTTCATCGAGCACCAACCGCGCGAGCGCCTCGCCTCCCGTCTCGATGGCGGGCACGGGCGCCTCGGCGTGGGGCAACGTCAGCACCTCCACGCCCAGCCGTTCGAGCTGCGGCGCGGGCTCGGGGATGCACAGCCAGCCCACGTGGTGGCCCATGCGGCGCATCCACTGCGCGACACCGGCCATGGGGTTGAGGTGGCCCTTCTCGGGGGAGGTGGCAATCAGGATTCGGGACATGGGGGGCGGGCGCTGGCGTGGGCGTGGAGCATGGCGAGGGAGCACAACCGCATCAACAGCCGGTCCATGGCACTCGCCTCGGGAGCGTCGGCGGCCAGACGTGCGTAGCGCTCCAGTAGCGCCCGGGTCGCGCCCGCGTCGATGCACTCCAACGGCGCCAGCCGGGCCGGTGTGAGCCATTCCCGGTACAGCTCCAGCCAACGCGCACGAACGGGGCTGGAGAGCGCGGTGTGCGCATAGCGCGGTGTCTTCCGGGCCAACCGGACCTCATCCGGTACCAGCGTGCGCACCGCATGCCGGAAGAGCCACTTGCCGGCCCCGTGCCGCGCGAGCACGCCCAATGGGAGTCCCAGCGCCACGTCAGCGAAGTCCGCGTCCAGGTAGGGCGTGCACACGTTCACGCCATGTGCGCTCGCACCCCGGAGCTCGGGAGGCAGCACCAGCTCCCACAGCACCCAGGCCGCGTAGCGGACCTCTTCGGGGTGATCCTCGTCACCGGAAGCCAGCTCCGCGTCCCAGGGAAGGCGAAGTACCCGCAGATCCACCCCCAAGTTGTCCACAGGCCCTGGGTGCAGCACCTTATGCACGAGGCGCCGGTCCTCCGTCACACGGGCCGCCGCACCCGCGAACGCCGCCGGGTTGCCCATGAGCACCTCATCCGCGCCCGCGCCGCTCAGCAACGTGGAGGCGCCCTGCCTTCGGGCCTCCGCGTAGAAGGCATGGCTGGCCACGGCGCGGGCGTTGAGGATGGCCGTCTCCTGGCTCAGGACGGCGGGCTCGAACAGCTCTGGCAGCACCGCGTCCGGAACGGACACGTCGACCAACTCGACTCCGGCTGTGTTCGCCACCGTCCGGGCATTCCGTCGCTCCGTGGCATCCGCGAAGTGGACATCCATGGTCCAGGCGCGCACGCGCCCGGGCGCCTGCCGCGCGGCCAGGGCGCACAAAGCGGCGCTGTCCACGCCGCCGCTCAGGCTCACGTCCACCGCGCCCGCCGCCAGGTGTTTGCCCACGCTGTCCGCCAGCGCGGCCACGAGCCGTTCCGCCAGCCTGTCTTCATCCTCACGTGTCTCCGGAGTCCCCTCGCTCCGACGCACGCGAGGCAATGCGCCCGGAACCCGGCGCACGCCCTGGAAAACGCTTTCGTCGGGAGGCAGCGCGTGGCGCAGGAATGCAGCGACGGCCTCCGGTGCCAGCCCCGGGGGATTCAGCCGCCACACAGACGGCGCCAGGCGCGCCAATGACTGGTAGTGGGGCAGGGTGGCGAGCATTCCGCCGGAAGCGTGAGACACGCGGGTACTGTGACAAGCGCCAGGGGCCCCGGGCAACCTCGTATAGTCCCGCCGTGCGCTACGAGCTCCAAGACGGACGCATCCTCACCTGGTCCCTGGAGACGCATGTCGCCACGCACTGCAACCTGCGCTGCGTGCAGTGCTGCCCGTTGTCGCCGCACCTGCCTGCCTGGTCCGTGGACCCCGCTGCCCTGGGCAAGGACTTGCGCCAACTGGCCCGAGCCCTCCGGCCCAACGTCTTCAAGCTCACTGGCGGCGAGCCCTTCCTCCACCCCGACCTGCCAGCGGTGCTGGACGCCGTGCGCGCCTCGGGCATCTCCCCGCAGGTGTCCGTCACCACCAACGGCTTCCTCGCGCAGAGCGCCCCCGATGCGGTCTACGAGCGCCTGGATCGGATGACCCTGTCCGTCTACACCTCCGCGCCGCTGCCGGAGCGCTCCATCGCCCGCATCACCGAGCGCTGCGAGCAGCACTGCGTCTTCCTCACGGTGAAGCGAATCGACGCCTTCCAGCAACTCACGCCGGCGGCGCCGCACGACTCCGAAGACGCCGTGCGAGGCATCCACGCGCGTTGTTGGTTGAAGGTCCGCTGTCACCTGGTCCACGCGGGCCGCTTCTACGCCTGCACGCGTCCACCGCACGTGGCGACGGTGCTCGGGGGCACGTACCCGGAGATGCCCGCGCTGGGCGAGGTCGATGGCGTGCCGCTCGACACGCCGGACTTGCTGGGTCAGATGCTCGGCTACCTCGAACGGGAGACGCCATTGGCCACCTGCCGTTACTGCCTGGGCGGCGACGGCGCATGGCAGCCGCACGCCCAGCTTCCTCGTATTCGAAGCTGAAGGGGCACCCCCCAGCCTCGCTTCATCTCACTGGCCGCGCGGCTGGGACGCCTTGGGCAGCGAGGACTGCATGGACGGAGGATAGCGCCCACCCGCGGCGACGCCCGGAGGCGCGACGGCGTTGATGGCGGCCACGTCCTGGTCCGTGAGCGTCACCTCCAGCGCGCCGAGGTTCTCGTCCAGGTACTTGCGGCGCTTGGTGCCGGGGATGGGCACCAGGTCCTTCCCCTGTGCCAGCACCCACGCGAGCGCGAGCTGCGCCGGAGTGCATCCCTTCTCCTTCGCCAGCCGCTCGATGTGGCCGACGAGCTCCAGGTTGCGCGTGAAGTTCTCCCCCTGGAAGCGAGGCGAGAAGCGGCGGTAGTCGTCCTGCGCCAGGTCCTCGAAGCGCTTGATTTGCCCCGTGAGGAAGCCGCGTCCCAGCGGGCTGTAGGGAACGAAGCCCACGCCCAGCTCGCGGCACGCCTGGAGCACGCCGTCTTCCGGCTCACGGCTCCACAGGGAGTACTCGCTCTGGAGCGCGGTGATGGGATGCACCTTCGAGGCCCGGCGCAGCGTGTCCGCGTCCACCTCCGACAGGCCGAGGAAGCGCACCTTGCCCTCGCGCACCAGCTCCGCCATGGCGCCCACCGTGTCCTCGATGGGCGTCTGCACGTCCAGCCGGTGCAGGTAGTACAGGTCGATGACATCCACGCCCAGCCGGCGCAGGCTGGCCTCGCAAGCTTGCCTCACGTACTCCGGCCGCCCGTTGATGCCGCGCTTCTGCGGGTCCGTGGGGTCGCGGACGATGCCGAACTTCGTTGCCAGCACGATGTTCGCCCGGTGCGGCTTGAGCACCCGGCCCACCAACGTCTCGTTGGCGCCCGACCCGTACATGTCGGCGGTGTCGAAGAAGGTGATGCCCCGCTCCAGCGCGTGCAGCAGCGTGGCCTCCGACTCCGCGTCATCCCTGCCCGCGTAGAAGTCGGACATCCCCATGCAGCCCAGGCCCAGCGCCGAAACGGTGGGGCCCTGCCTTCCCAGCTTCCGAGTCTCCATGTCCCTCGCTCCTTCCTCGTGGTGACGCCCCTCTAACTGGAGACTCCCGGCTTCGCATGACCTTCGAGCCTGGAAACGACAGTCAGGGGGCTTGACGGGCCTGCTCCGCGCCCAGGTGGCTGGGCAGCTCCACGGTGAAGGTGGAGCCTCGCCCCAGCCTGCTCTCCACGTGGACCCGGCCGCCCATGGCCTCCACCAGCGTGCGGGTGATGTACAGGCCCAGGCCCAGGCCCCCGTAGTTGCGCTCGGACACGGCGCGTTCGAAGCGGCCGAAGAGGCGGGGCAGATGCTGGGGCTCGATGCCGATGCCCTCGTCCCGCACCGTCAGCCGCGCTCCGCCGTCATGCGGCTCCAGGCGCACGTGGATGGGCCTGCCGTTGCCGTACTTCACGGCGTTGTCCACCAGGTTGGTGATGACCTGCTCCAGACGCAGCCGGTCCCACCGGCCCACGATGTCGAAGTCTCCCGCCTCCAACTGCAAGGGGGAGCCGGTGCGCGCGGCCTGGGGTTCATACCGGGTGACGACGTCCCGGACGAGCGACCCCAGCTCGAGCTCCTCCAACTCCAGCGAGAGCCGCCCCGCGGAGATGCGCGACACGTCGAGCAGGTCGCCCACCAGCTCCGCCAGCTTCTGCACCTGCCGTGCGCCCACCGCCACGTAGCTCTCCACCAGGTTGCGAGGAACCGGGCCCGGGTGGCGGGCCAGCTCCCGCGAGAGCGCCTGGAGCTTCAGGCTCAGCGGGGTGAGCGGCGTCTTCAGTTCGTGGCTGGCAATGGACATGAACTCATCGCGCAGGCGGATGGCCTCCCGAGCCTCCGCATAGAGCCGGGCATTCTCCAGGGAGAGCGCGGCCCGGTGTGCCAGTTCCTTGGCGAACGCCAGGTCTGACGTCGAGTAATGCCGGCCGGAGTGGGCGTGGATGAAGCTGAGCACCCCCAACACCTGTCCGCGTGCAATCAAGGGCACGGCGATGAAGGAGACGGGCCCTATCGCTTCCAGCACCCGGGCGTGTTCCGCGTCGTGTGCGAGCTCGTGAATCCGTTCCCGGGTCAACCGCTCGACGTGAACCGTCTCCGCCTTCAGCAGGGCGCCCGTGGGGGGATGCCCCGGATTGCCGCTGGGCTGCATTCCGAAGCGGAGGATGTCCTCGGCCAGCGCGTCGTCCTCGAGCCGGAAGTGTGCCGCCTCCAGTCGCCGGAACGTCCCATCCGGCTCCGCCACGTCGACGAGGCACCAGTCCGCGAACGTGGGCACCACCAGCTTCGCCATGTTCCGCAGCGTCGTCTCGTCGTCGAGCGATGACGCCAGCACCGCGCCCGACTCCGCGAGGAGCCAGTCACGTGCCTCGGCGAGCTGGAGCTCGTGCGTCAGGGCCTCGGCGCGCTGTCGGGCCCGGACCAGGTCCGTCACGTCGAAACCGAAGCCGGCGATGCCGTCGACCTCACCCTGCTCGTTCCGCGTGGGCTGATACACGATGTTGAGATACGTCTCCTGTATCTCGTCATGGGGGGGCTTGCGAGGGAACGGCACCGCATTGCCCGTGAAAGGGACGCCGGTGCGGTAGACCTCGTCCAGCAGGGTGATGAAGCCTCGCGACTCCGCCCACGGCAGGGCCTTGCTCGCCTCCTGGCCCACCAGCGTGTCCGTCCCCATCAGTGTGTTGTTCATCGTGTTGGAGAAGGAATAGATGTGCCGGGGGCCATGCATGAGGATGATGGCGGCGGGCGCGTCCCGGAAGAGCGCGTGGAGCCGTGCCTGCCCGGCCTCCGCCTCGCTTCGGGCTGCCCGCTCCCGCTCCAGCAGTCGCGCCCGCTCCGCGTTGGCCTTGCGCAGCATGACGTTCAGCTTCGTCATCAGCAGCGCGAGCACGACGAAGACCGCCAGCGAGACAGCCCCTCCCGTGCCCGGCATCAGGTTGAGCAGTGGCTCCAGGAAGTAGAAGTCCACCACCACCACCGACAGGAGCGTCGTCGCCAGGGCGGGGCCCCAGCCACCCCACCAGCCGGACACCATCACCGCGCCGAAGAAGAACAGGAACGGGGTGGCTGGGATGAACGACATCGTGCCCGCCTGGATGAGCCACGCCGCGACGAAGGCGAGGAGCGCGACGCCATAACGTCCGGCGCGTGAAGCCCAGAGTGGGTGATGTCGTTCCGGACGAGCGTGCATGGTCAGGGGCGGGCTCCCGGCCGGCTGCATGCATACCGCTGGGGAGGAGCCGCGCACTTCTCAGGTAAGCACCGGAACCCACTGCATGACATCTTGCTCGCCGCGCTGTCATGCAAGGCTGCTCAGCGCAGCCGGCGGAACGGCTGTGGCTTGGTGCCCACGGCCAGCGCCGATACCTCCACGTGACACACGTCCAGGCGCGCCTGCGTCCAACCCAGGTTCCGCAAGGCGCCGGTGAGCCGCTCGCGCAGTGGCGCCACGTCCGCATGGCTCGCTCCCGCCAGCTCCAGTTGGAAGTGCGAGACGTCCACTTGTGTCAGTCGGAAGCCACGCAGCGC
Source organism: Myxococcus sp. CA005 (assembly GCF_006518205.1). NCBI lineage: Bacteria > Pseudomonadati > Myxococcota > Myxococcia > Myxococcales > Myxococcaceae > Myxococcus > Myxococcus sp. CA005. The sequence continues at coordinate 28,991 of NZ_SRLV01000073.1, forward strand.
ATGGTGCTTGAACACCCAGGCCAGCGCCCAGGCATCCACCTCCCGGCCCGAAGGCGTGGCGAAGTGGCTGGCTCCGCGCCCGCCGAAGTGCTCCAGCGTCCATCCATGAAACCCACAAGCGCAGGCGTCACGCCGCACGCTGCCCGCGTCGCCCGGGAGGTAGCGCAGCAGCGGTAGCACGCTGGGACGCAGCCGCGTCACCACCACCTCGTCCTGTTCGGGCTCCAACCAGACATCCGGAGCCAGGACGTGGAACCGGCCAGGAGCCTCGGGCCGCAGGCACTCCCAGGCCAGCGGTCCCGTCTCCGTCGTCGCGTAGTAGTTGAGGACAGGCGCGGGCACCGCGTTCGCCAGCTCTGCGCGCAGGCCGGCGGGCAGGTGTTGCGCGGAGGTGAGCACCAGCTCGGGCGAGGGCACGTCGCGCTGGGCCGCCAGCCACCGCAGTCCTTCCGGGTCGGAGAAGAGCACGGCAGGCCGCACGCGGCGCAGGCGTTGGAGCGCGTCCTCGCGAAGGACGGAGATTCGGTGCAGCGCGCCGTCGTGGAGGATGGGCAGGCGCACCGAGTACTCCAGCCCGCCCGGCAGCGCGTCCAGTAGCACCACCCGGGGATGCGAGGGCAGCACCGCTCCCGCGCGCGCCACGAGGAACCGCAGCACGGCCCACATGTGCAGGCAGTCGCGCCGGTCCCTCACCACGTTCACCGGCGCTCCGGTGGACCCGGAGCTCTTCACCACCACGCAATCATCGGCGTCCGCCGGCAGCGTGGGCACCGCGTCCCAGTTCGCGGCCAGGGCCCCGCGGTCCAGGAAGGGCAGGTGGCTCAGGTCGTCCAGCGTCTGGAGGTCACCCGGGTGGATGCCCGCCGCGTGGAGCCTCCGGGCGTGGTACGGCGAGTCCCGCAGCGCACCGCGCAGGAAGGACAACCGGGCGTCCAGGTCCGCGCGGGCCGCGTCCTCGTCAGCCAGGGACGCGAAGCGGGCCAGTCCCTGGGCGATGGACTCGGCCCAGGGGATGTGGGGGCGCTGCGAGGAGGTGTCCCGGCGGATGTTCGCGCGAGGCGCGACGCGCAGGTCCGCGGGCAGGACTTCCGTCACTCCCGCCACCCACGCGCCTCCGTGGCGCGCTGCTCCGCCTCGCGGAGGGCCTGCTGGCGTTTGTCCGCCTCCTTCTTCCGGGCCTCCTCCGCGCGCCGCATCTCCGCTTCCGCCTTGCGGTAGTCCAGTTGTTCGATTCGCGCGACGGAGCCCTTCGGGGACTCGCCCTTGCACTCGCCGCCCACGACGCGCACCCACTTGCGAATGAACTCCTCGCGGCGGAAGGTGTTGGAGCGAATCATCTCCGCCGTCAGCGGGGCCACGTCCTGGAAGAAGCGCTGCAGGAGCGTCGTCGCGTCGTCGTTCTTGTTCAGCGCCTGCACCGTCTCCTGCCGCAGCGCCGAGGACACCAGCACGTGCGCGAGCATCACCACCTGCTCCCGCCACAGCGGGGAGCGGGCCTGGTCCTCCAGGGCGCCCCAGTCCGCGCGGGACGGGGGGCGGACCTTCGCGAGCCGGAAGGTGTCGCAGATGATGGCGAGAGCCAGGTCATGCGAATACGGCGACACGATGGGGGCTGCCTCGAGCTGCGTCTGAATCTCGCGGATGTCGAAAGCCATGGGGCTCAATTCTCCAGCAATGCCTGGGCGAGGTCGGCGGCCGCCTTCGCGAAGTCGGAGGGCCAGCGCACCACCACCAGCCGGAAACGGCGCTCGCGCAGCAGCGGCGCCAGCGCCTGCCGGGCGCGGAGTTCGTCGGGAAGAGCGAGGATGGCCACCACGAGGCGCGAGCGCCGGATGGACTCCAGCACCGGCGCCAGGGGCCTCTCCGCGGTGACGTTCGCGAGGAAGTCGCTGTCGGAGATGATGATGCGCAGCGCATCGGGCCGCTCGCGTGACAGCGCGTCCATCACGTCGAAGGGGAACTGCGTGCCTCCGCCGATGTAGCTCAGCAGGAAGTCGCGCGCCTTCTCCTCGTCGTACATCCACGGCGACACCTGCGGGTTGCCGTGCGAGTACACGATGCCGCGCACCGTGGCCTTCTTCCGCAGCGCGGAGGCGGACAGCACCTGGGCCGCGAGCGTCATTGCGTTGAGGCTCAGCTCCGGATTGGGCATGGAGCCGCTGGTGTCCAGGTAGATTTCCACGGACGGCGCGCCCAGCTCGGACGGGGGCGGCAGGTCCGCCTCCAGCTCGCGGCGCAGTGGTGACACCGCGGCCAGGTGGCCCTGGGACAGCACCGTCAACGTCCAGTCGATGCTGGACGGGTCATCGCCGTACTCCCACGCCTGGGGCGTGGTGCGCAGGTAGGGCTCCGGCTGGGACGGCGTCGTGGGGAGCTTCAGGATGTGCTGGTCCACCAGCCGCCGATAGTGCTTCGCCACCAGGGCCTGTCGCAGCCTTCCGCCCTGCTTGCCGGGCAGGTGTTCGGTGACGCGGTGGATGGAGTCCAGCTCGTCCTTCTCCTTCGAGCGGGTGCTCAAGGGGGCCAGCCAGCCCCGCTCCTCCGCTTCGTCCAGCGCGTCGTCCCAGCGACTGCTGCCGTGGATGGCGGCATCCAGGTCGTCCACGTCCGGCACGGAGACGTCCCCGCCCAGCGGCAGGCTGAACTCCAGGTCCGCGGGCTTCTCGATGTAGCGGATGAAGGTGGCGCAGAAGTAGAGGAACTGGAGCTTGCCGCTGGGCAGCGCGTAGAAGGTCTGCGCGAACATGCGCGCCTCGGCGCGAACACCGGGGTAGCGCTGCTCCATCGGCTCGAGCTGCGCGGCGGGAACCAGATTCCCAGGGGGCAGGCCCCACAGCTCCTCGTAGATGGCCAGGTAGAAGAAGAACAGCGGCGACATCTCGCCGCCCTGCACGCGCTGGAAGCCCCGGTACACCGCGCACAGCGCCTCCGCGTACGTGCGGCCCACCACCTCGTTCACCTGCAAGTCATAGAAGAGGTTGGTGAGGGATTGCTTCAGGCCGGGAACCAGCCGCTGCTCCTGCACGCGCAGCTCCGCGTCCCAGCCCAGCGTGTGCGGGAAGCGCGCGTGGTGGCCGATTTCATGCGCCAGCACCGCCGTGAGGCTGCCCGTGGCCTCCATGGCCTCCAGGAGCTTGAAGTTGACGAAGACCTGGCGCTTCACCAGGTCGATGTATGCGAGCGGCTCCTGGGCGTGGCTGGCGTCGGGGTGGAAGTCCACGTGCGGCTCGGGTGGGCTGAGCTGCACGCGCACGTCCCACAGGGCCAGCGCGTCGCGCCAGCCCGTGGCCACGTCCTCAGGGGTGATGTGCTTCTGAGACGGACTCATTCCGGGACGAACACCAGCACGTGCTGGGAGGTGTGCAGCGTGGCCACCACCCGCCAGTCATTGGACAGGGTGGCGAACCACGCGTCCGCGCGCGGGTCCTCCCGCAGTGCCTCGTCCAGGTGGGGACTCTCCACGTGGGTCTGCTCCGGCACCTCGCGGCAGCCCATGGCGCCCAGGCGGACGGGCGTCTCCGCCAGCCAGATGCCCTGCGTGGCCGCGTCGCGGCCCGCCACGGCCTGCCGGTGCCGGTCATGCACGCACACCACGGTGGGGGACAGGAAGTGAATCGGGCCGGGGAGGAAGCGGCTGTCCTCCTTCGACAGGTCCACCCAGTGCGCCTGGGCCCGCGCGGCCAGCGGCGCGTCGGGCGGCTCCAGGGCCACGGAGGAGGTCTCACGCAGCCGCGCCTCGATGTCCTGGAGCGACGTCAGCTCCCGGCCCACGCGCCAGAAGATGCGCTGCACCCAGGGCGGCGCGGACTCCAGGTTCTCCCCCAGGTTCCACAACTGGGCGAACACCTGCGAGCGCTCCGCCGAGGGCACGGCGGCCAGCAGGCGGGGAATCAGGTCCGACCAGGCGAGGGTGAAGAAGTTCTGCCGGCCCGCGCTCGTGGGGTACAGGTAGCCCAGGCCAATGGCCTCCGCGCCCAACTGGAGGTAGGCGCGCAAGAGCTCCTCGCCCTGCGCCGCTGGTGTCCCCGCCTCGAACAGGGCTTGTCCCAGCCGCTGCGCTGCGCCGCCGGTGAGCTCGCGCCACAGGGCGGAGTCCCAGCGCACGAACCGGGCGCGGGCATTGGCTTCCAGCTCGTCGGTGAAGGTGCTCATGGGCGACCGCCCGGGTTCTCCTTCAGCCACGTCGCGTAGTTCCGGTAGCGGCTGTACAGGGACTTGAGGTGGATGACGTCCTCGTAGACGGGGCCGGACAGCTCGTGCCGTGTGAGCAGCTCCTTCATGAGCACCGTCACCTGATTCATGCGCTTCTCGGTGGTGCGCAGGTCCACGCCGGACAGGCCCTTGTCCAGCTCATGGCGCAGCGTCGTCACCTTGCGCCGGATGGGCGCGTGCGTGTCGTAGTGGCCCATGGCCATGTCGAACATGTTCCGCAGCCAGGCCACGCGGTCCTGGAGGAGCATGCGGTGGCCCTTCACCTCGAAGAAGGCGCTGCGCGGGTTGGGCACCAGCTTCTCGTGCAGCACCCAGGGGGCAATCTGCCGGAAGTCCTCCAGCTCCACGGCGCTGTGGCCGCGGAAGAAGGCCATGGCCTTCGCGAAGTGGAGGATGGTCTGGTACGCGCGCACGCTGACGCCGTTCTCCGTCTGCGTGCAGAGGTGGACCTTCTTGTCCAGCGGGCACTGCTCGTTGCACACCGCGGCCACCGTCTGCCCGGCCAGCTTGAGCGTGTCCTTGTGCTTGAACTCGAAGCGCGGCGAGGCCATGCGGCAGAAGTCCAGTTGCCCCAGGAAGAAGGCGATGCGCTCCAACACGTCCTTGGGCACCTCCACTTCCAGGATGGCGGCGTAGGCGCGCTCCAACTCGCCAGGCGTGAAGACGATTTCCTTGGGCAGCAGCTCCTCGGGGGACTTGTCGGCCTCCAGGCGCTGGAGGAGCTGGTCCATGAAGCCCGAGTTGAAGGGCACCGCGCGCACCACCACGTCGATGCGGTCCTTCAGCGCCTCGATGACCTGGAAGGTGCCGCCGCCCTGGTCGTCGTTGGCGGTGAGGAACCAGGACGAGCGGCCCGCGTAGACGTACTGGTCCATCATCTCCGCGTAGCCCTCCGCCATGAGGGACAGGAGCGCGGACTGCGTCTTGGTGGGGATGCGGTTGTACTCGTCGATGATTTTGACGCGCTGGCCAATCCACTTGCGCCAGCTCACCTTCACCGCGGACAGGTCCTCCGCCTTGAGCATGTCGGAGGGCAGCGGCGCGCCCAGCAGGTCCGCGATGGAGAGCTGCGGGTGCCCGCGCTGGATGCCGCGGTGGACCTCGTCGCGGCCCATGCCGGACAGCAGGGCCATGAGGATGGCGGACGTCGTCTTCCCGCGTCCCGGTCCGCCCACCAGCAGCGCGCGCCGGCAGGTGAAGAGGGTGAGCAGGGGGATGAGGACGAACGAGCTGTAGCTGGTGTCCTCGGGGAGGTGGAGCTCGTCACCCGCAGGCGTCTTGAGGGACGCGGACGAGCCGAACTCCAGGTCGTAGTAGGGACAGATGACGGCGTTGTTGGTGATCCACCAATACGCCTGCCGCATCTTGTCGTGGAGGCTGCCGCCGTCGCGCTCGGAGAGGTGGACATTGAGCTGCTTGTCCGCCGTCGCGCGCCCGGTGAGCAGGCGCGTCACCCAGTCCTGGTTGGCCATGCGCGCCGGAGCCTATCACCCAGGGGAAACGCGACGTAGCACCGTCGCGTGGCGGCCCGATGCCTACAGGGTGACCAGGCCCAGCTTCGCCGCGCGGACCACGGCCTCCGTGCGCCGCTGGACGCCCAGCTTGGCGAGCACGGCATTTACATGGAACTTGGCGGTGTGCTCGCTGATGTCCAGCCGGTCCGCGATGGCCTTGTTGGACAGCCCCTCCGCGAGCAACCCGAGCACCTCGCGCTCCCGCGGCGTGAGCGCGTCCGGCGCGGTGGCCTGGGCCGGTAGCGAGGCACGCGGCGTGGCGCGCAGCTCCGCGAGCGCGGGGTCGAACACGGTCAGTCCCCGTGCCACGGAGAGCAGCGCGGCGACCAGGGCGGAGGGCTCCGCGTCCCGGAACAGCAGGCCCCGCGCCCCCGCGCCCAGGGCTGCCTCGCCCGCGGCTTCATCCACCACCAGCGCGAGCACCGGCGCGCCCAGGTCGGGACCCTCCATGTTGGACGGGCGCAGGCCCGTGTCCCACAGCACCGCGTCGGGTGGCTCGCCGGGTTGGGACTCCAGGTCCACCTGCGTCCCGGCCGCCACCTCGAAGTGCACGCCTGTCTGGTCCCCCAGCGCCCGGGCGAGCGCCCCCCGGGCGAGCGGGTCCTCCGAGACGAGGAACAACCGGAGCGGTGAGGTGGATGCGGCCAGCACGGAACTGCTTCACTAACCGGCCCCTGCGGCCGACGCTGTCCCAGTGCGCTCAGGGGCCTCGCAGCCGCGACATGAGCAGGAAGCCCACGGCGAGCACGAGGAGCACGCCCACCACGGCCCACAAGGCGACGGAGCACCCAGGGGATGACTTCGAGACGATGGGCAGCTTCTGTGTCCGGAGGTCCTCGGTAATCTGCGCGAGCAGCCCTGCGTCGTAGGTTACGGGCTCGCCCTTGCGAATCTTCCGGCCTATCTCCTCCAACTCACCCCCAGGCAGGTAGCGCTCCGTGAGCAGCAGGCTGCGTGCCTGGAGTTCCCGTTCGGTGCCGTGGGCGGCGGGGGCCAGTCCGCAACCCGTGCAGGGGGTGAACGCGCCCACCTTCGAGTTGCCACACCGCACGCAGACGGCCAGGGTCATGCGCCTACCCTAGCGCGAATGCCCCACGAGGAGCGGCCCGCTAAGCCTCACAGTCCGCTCGCGGGTGACCACTTCATGGTCATTCCATGCGTCAGGTGACCGGTTCCGGCCACGCGGTGGCGTGGCGCTCCGGGGCGGAGGCACGCGGCACAGCCGCTGCAATGCCTCGCCGCGTCCCATTCGGGACACCCGCAGCGCACCCCTCAGGAGACGCCCCATGGATGAACAGTCGCTCGCCCCCCGCCAGCGCTTTCCGCGTTGGGTGCTGGCTGGTTGGATGGCCACCGCCGCCTTCGTTGGTTTCCACGATGTGCCCGCGGCCAACGCGTCACATTCGCATACGGGCTGGAACCAGATTCACATCGCCACCATTCATGGCAACGACGGCCCGGCGGGTGGAGGCAGCGGGCCGGGTTCGCAGGACCGCAGCCCGTGCGGCGGAGCGCGGCTCAGGCCAGCGTGACGCCGTGCCCGGGTGCATCCGTTGGCAACTCCAGCCGTGCGCCCGCGTATCGGGCGCCGCCTTGGAAGGGGTGGCTCGCGATGAACAGCGGTGTATCCAGGTCGGCGTAGGTGAAGCCCCCCAAGCCGGCGGCCAGGTGCGCCGAGGCGGACATGGCCAGCACGCTCTCCACCATGCCGCCCACCATGAGCTCCAGGCCCGCTGCGCGAGCGAGGCTCCACATCGTCAGTGCCTCGACGACGCCGCACTTCATCGTCTTGATGTTGATGGCGTGCGCGGCGCCTTCCCGGATGAGTCGCAGCACGTCCTTCGCCGAGCGCGCCGACTCATCCGCGCACACCGGCACGCGCGAGCGGCGCGTGAGCTCCGCCATACCGGCCACATCATGCGCGGGCACGGGTTGTTCGAAGAGGGCCAGGGGGACGTCCGCGCGCGCCAGTTCTTTCAAGAAGGCGAGCGCCTCGGCCACGTCATAGCCACCGTTGGCATCCGCGAAGAGCCGGGCCTGGGGCGCGACTTCATGAATGGCCACCAGTCGTGCCGCGTCCTCGACGGGCGGCAGCGCCCCGACCTTCACCTTCAGCGTGGTGATGCCCCGCGCCAGGATTGCCTGCGCGGATTTTCGCGCATGGGCCACGTCTCCCGCGGTGACCGTCATGTCGATGTCCAGCGCGGACTGCGCGCCGCCCAGCATCACGTACAACGGAACGCCGTAGTGCCGAGCCAGCGCATCGAGCAGCGCCGTCTCCACGGCGCACCGGGCGGAGGGCGCCAGCGCGAGTGAATCCCCCAGCGCCTCGGAGGCGGGCCGCCACGCGCGAGCGTCTCGTCCCACCAGCCCCGCGCGCACCTGTTCCAGGGCGGCCAGCGTACTGGCCTGTGTTTCTCCACTGACGGCGGGGAAGGGGGCGGCCTCGCCCAGGCCCTCGGAGCCGTCCGCCAGGGTGAGTCGCACCAGGACGTTCTCCGCGGCGTACTGCGCGCCGGTGGCGATGGCGAAGGGCTCGGTGAGCGGGAGGTGCAGCGGCTCGAAGTGGACGGCGGTGATGAGGGTGGGCGTCATGGGCGGCCGAGGAGCCTAGCCGCCCGGGCGTCCCCTGCGCGCGCGAGCCAGGTCAAGCGGCGGTTGGCCGACAGACACATGGGAACTGATACTGATACATGTTTGCCGCGTGTACTTGTGACGGCCACGTATTCGTGTCGACATGGAGCCATTCTGAACGACCGATTCCAGGCGGCTCCGGCGCCCGACATGGATGTGCTGCTGGTGGCGCTCGAGGAAGCGGAGCGGCACCAGCCTGAGGGCTGCATGGTGTTGCACGCCGTGCGGGACGCGGCGGGAGCGCTCGTCGACTTCCAGTGGGCCTGGGCGAATCCCGCGGGTGCGCGCGCACTGGGGCACGCCGCTCCGGAGTTGCTGAGAGGCCGGCGGCTGCGCGAGCTGATGCCGGGCTCGGGTCTGGCCTCCCGGGTGGACCTGCTCCGGAACGTGGTGGAGGCGGGCCGGCCGGCTGCGGACAGCTTCCAGGAAGGGGACGTGTGGCTTCAGGGAACGGCGGTGCCGCTCCGGGACGGTGTCCTGCTGCGCCTGCGTGACATCACCAGCGCCCTGCGGTTGGAGGAGAGCGTCCGCGAAACCCTGGACTGGGTGCGGAGCATGCTGGAGGCCACACCCGACGCGTTCTTCACGTTGGATGCGGACTGGCGAATCACCTTCGTGAACCACGAGGCCGCGGCCCTCAGCGGGCGTTCGCAGGAGCAGCTCTTCCGGCAGATTCTGTGGCAGGCGTGCCCGGAGTTGCTGGGCACGCGGATGGAGCGGGAGCTGCGCCGGGTCGCGAGCGGCGCGGGCCACACCATCTTCGAATGGCGCGCCACGCCTGGACGCTGGCATGAGGTGCACGCCTGGGGCGCCAACGGCAACGTGTCCATTTTCGGGCGGGACGTCACCGCCAGGAAGCAGGCGGAGGCGGAGCGGGACGTGCTTCTGTCGCGCGAGCACTCGGGCCGCCTGGAAGCCGAGGCCCTGGTCCACGAGCGCACCCGCGAACTCATGGCCGCGCGTGAGCGACTGGTGCAGTCGGAGAAGCTGGCCATGGCGGGACAGCTCGCGGCGGGCGTGGGGCACGAAATCAACAACCCGCTCTCCTACGTCGTGGGGAACCTGCAGTTCGCGCTGGAGCAGCTCGAGCCCCTCGCAACGCAGGGCGCGGTGCGTGAATCATTGGCCCGCGCGCTGGGCGAGGCGATGGAGGCCCTGCGCGAGGCGAAGGAAGGCGCCGAGCGCATCCGCACCACCGTCCGTGATTTGCAGATCTTCGCTCGAGCGGAGGAGCCGCAACTGTCGCCCGTGGACGTGCACGCGGCGCTGGAGTTCGGCCTCTCCATGGCGATGCCGCACCTGCGCCACCGGGCCCGCGTCGAGAAGCGCCTGGGCCCGGTGCCCACGGTGATGGCGCACGAGACGCGGCTGGGGCAGGTGTTCCTCCAACTGCTCGTCAACGCCGCGCAGGCCATCCCGGAAGGGGACGTGGCGCGCTACCAGGTGACGCTCTCCACCTGGAGGGACGGCGCGACGGTGGTGGTGGAGGTGGCGGACAACGGCCACGGCATGGCGCCCGAGGTCCTGGAGCGCGCCTTCGAGCCCTTCTTCACCACCCGTCCCCTGGGGGAGGGCGCTGGACTCGGCCTGTCCACCAGCCTGGGCCTGGTGCGAGGCATGGGAGGCGAGCTGTCGGCATCGAGCGCGCCGGGCCTGGGCAGTGTCTTCCAGGTGCGGCTGCCCACCACCGACGCGGACGCGCCAGCCGTGCGGGTGGCGGAGGACACGGACCTTCCCGGACGGAAGCGGGTGCTGGTGGTGGATGACGAGCCGCTGCTCGCCTCGGTGCTGGGCCGCATCCTCGGCGTGCGTCACGAGGTGGTGGTGGTCCACAGCGGGCGCGAGGCGTTGGACACGCTGGCGCGCGACGCGGACTTCGACCGCATCTTCTGTGACTTGATGATGGGGGACCTGACGGGGATGGACGTGTACGACGCGCTGTCCTCGCGTCAGCCGGAGCTGCTCGCGCGCTTCGTCTTCATGACGGGCGGAGGCTTCTCCGAGCGAGCACGGACCTTCCTCCAGTCGGTGCCGGTGCCGCGCATCGAAAAGCCGTTCGAGCTGGGCGTCCTGCACGCGCTGGTGGAGGACGCCCCGCCGCGCGCCGGTCCCTGAGAAGGGCGGCCGGCGCGCGACTCGGAAGCGGTGTGACTACAACTTCACTTCTTCCCGGTCGGGCTGGGTGATGTAGCCGGAGCCTGCTGCCACCAGCTTGGCCATCAGCTTGTCCATGCCGTTGGAGCGGGCGAAGGCCATCTCGTTGCGGGTGGCGCCCACCAGGGTGAGCAGTTGCACCTTGCCGCTGGGGAGCACGAAGTGGTCGGGCCGGGACGGGTCCCGGACGAACACGAAGCCGCTCAGCTTGGACTCGCCACCGTCCAGGGAGCCTTCCACCGGGTAGCGGTGGCCCATGGCGAAGGCGCGCAGGGACACGAGGTTGTAGGCCATCATGTCCAGCAGCCGGAACACCGGCCACTTCGCCTCTTCGGGCGAGTGGATGACCATCTCGTAGCCCAGCCCGCTGGGCGCGCCGTCGGGGATGTCCTCGCCGGGCGCCACGGTGAAGGGGTTGGACAGTCCGCTGGTGACATAGGTCCAGTAGGGGTAGCTCTCGCTGGGCGGGGAGACGCGCACGCCCATGGGACCCCAGTTGGGGTCCGCTTCCTGGACCTGGGCCAGCTCACTCTCCATCCACGCTTGGATGGCATCTGTCTGGTCGAGCGTGAAGACGCCTTCGTCAATGGCGCCGAACATCTTCGGATACTCGACTTCGTCGCGGTCCGCCCAGCAGTCCTCGTACCACTGGATGAAGTCTTCGTCCGTCTCCGGGGCTTTCATGGCGATGACACTCTAGAGGCTCACCCCGGTTTCACAACTTCAAGTCGCGGAGAGGCCTCTTCAGGCTGACAGTCCGGGGGGCGTTCAGGTGCCGGTGGCCCCTTGGGTGCCCGGGGAGGCGGCCAGGGGCCAGGGTTTCAGCCCGCAGATGCGCTCGGCCTCCTCCACGGCGGGCGCCAGCCGTGCGTGCTCCCGGCGGAGGAAGCCCCGTACCGCGCCGTCCAGTGTCTTGTCGAAGATGAGGTGGGCGCTGTGTACGGCGGTGGGCTCGAAGCCCCGAGACACCTTGTGTTCACCCCCAGCGCCGGGCTCGAACACCTTGCGGCCGGTCCGGATGCAGTCCTCCACGGAGTGGTACAGGCAGACGTGGAAGTGGAGGAAGGGGTGCTCCTCGAAGGCGCCCCAGTAGCGGCCATAGAGGCGCTCCGGGGTGGCCAGGTTGAAGGCGCCGGCGATGACCTGCTGGCCGCGCACCGCCTCCACCAACTCCACCGAGCCCGGCATCGTGCGAAAGACCCGCGCGAAGAAGTCGGGGGTGAGCTGAATCTGCCCCCAGGCGTGACGCTCGCAGGTGGAGGTGTAGAAGCCGTAGGCACGCCGGGCGTGCGCCTGGGAGAGCCCCTCGCCGCGCACCGTACGCAGGGAGATGCCCTGGGTGGCCGCGGCCCCGCGCTCGCGCTTGAGCTGGTTGCGGCGCTTGGAGTCAAAGCGCGCCAGGTAGTCGTCGTAGCTGCCGTAGCCCGGGTTCTTCCAGTGGAACTGAAGGGTGATGCGCCGGGCGAGCCCCTCGGCCTCCAGGAAGTCCGCCTCGTCCCCCGTGGGATACAGGACGTGAACGGAGGAGCAGCCCGCCTCCTGGGCGCTCCCGGCGGCGGCGGCAAGCAGGGCCCGGCGCAGCGCGGGGACGTCCTCGCCCGGGGCGATGAGGAAGCGGGGGACGGTGGCGGGGGACAGCGGCCCGCCCACGACGAGCTTCGGGTAGTACTCGACTCCGAGGCGGGCGGCGGCATCCGCCCAGCCGAAGTCGTAGATGTACTCACCCATGCTGTGGAACTTGAGGTACGCGGGCGCGGCGGCCACCAGCTTGGGGCCACGCCACAGCGTGAGGTGATGCGGCGCCCAGCCCGTCTCCTCGGTGGCGCTCCCGCTCTCCTCCATGGCCGCCAGCCAGGCGTGCCGGACAAAGGGCGGGGCGTCAGGGCCCACGAGCGCGTCCCAGCCTTCGGCCGGGGCATCAGTCACTGCTTCGAGGATGCGGAGACGGAGCGGGGTATCGGCGGGCACGGGGGCACTCTTAACGCGCCCCGCACGTGCCCGCCGTGTGTTGCTGGCCTGCCCGTCAGGCGGCCCGAGCAGCGCCCCCGGTGCGTGCGGCCTCGCGGGCCTCCGGCCAGACTGCGCGCTGCGGGGTGGCGATGTGGATGATGCGCAGCAGGGCGAGCACGCGCATCACCTGCCACGTGGGGTCCAGCTCGAACTTCCGCGCCGCGAAGTTGGGGCTGCTGCCGTACTTATGGTGGTTGTTCTGGAAGAGCTCCCCCATGCAGAGGAAGTCCATGGGCAGGGAGTTGCGCGACTTGTCGGTGCTGTCGAAGTTCCGGTAGCCGTACTTGTGGCCGCACCAGTTGACGATGGCGCCGTGCACCGGGCCCATGAGGAAGTGCAGGGGCAGCAGCAGGAACTGCCAGGGCGAGGTGGCGAACATCACGTAGAAGGCGGAGTAGAAGGCCACCCAGCCCAGGGTGGCGAACCATGAGGTGCGCAGCGTGGTGTCCACGAGCGGCCACTCCGGGTAGCCGCCCAGGAAGCGGGCCTCGGGTTGACCGCGGCCGGCCGCGTAGTCGTCGTAGCGCGCCTTGGTGTGCCACATCATCCGCGCCACATCCTTGAAGAAGTGGGGCGAGTGCGGGTCCTTCTCTGTGTCGGAGAAGGCATGGTGCTCACGGTGGAGGATGGCGTACGCCTTGGGTGACAGGTAGGACGAGCCCTGCACCAGGTAGGTGAGCAGGTGCATCACCCGCTCCGTCTTCGGCCCCATGGTGTACATGCGGTGGGCCGCGTACCGGTGCTGGAAGAAGCTCTGGAAGAACACGCAGAGCAGCCAGTGCGAGACGAAGAAGATGAGGACGGCCATTCGAGTTCCCTGGTCAGTGACTGAACCGGGCTAACACCGGGCATGTCATGGCAGCGTCACGCGGGGCGGAAGAGCGGCGGCCCTGCCCCACGGGGCGACACGCCCGCTCGCTCCGCTTCAGGGGGCCATCAGTAGAACGCGCCGTGGCATGACATGACGCGCGGCGGCGCGGCCCACTCTTCCGGTACGGAGGGGTACGGAGCTCCAGGAGAGGAGTACACGCGTGAAGCGGGCGGACATCGTCGGATTGGACAAGGCGCACGTCTGGCATCCCTACACGGCGATGGAGGCCTACATCGCGGAGACGGATCCGCTGGTGGTGGTGCGCTCGGAAGGGGCGTACCTCCATGACGCGGACGGCACGCGCTATCTGGACGCCAACGGCTCCTGGTGGGTGTCCACGCTGGGCCACCGTCACCCGCGCTTGATGCGCGCGCTCGCCGAGCAGGCCGCCGCACTCCCACACGTCTCCCTGGCGGGCATCACCCACGAGCCGGCGGCCTTGCTGGCGTCGGAGCTGGCGGCCATCGCCCCCGGCTCGGACCGCCCCGGCCTTCCCTCATCCGAGCGGCTGTCCCGCGTCTTCTATTCCGACAACGGCAGCACGGCGGTGGAGGTGGCCATCAAGATGGCGGCCCAGTACTGGGCGCAGAATGGCCAGCCGCGCCGCACCCGCTTCATCACGCTGTCGGGGGCATTCCACGGCGAGACGATGGGCGCCACCAGCGTGGGGGGCGTTCCCCTGTTCCGGGAGGTCTTCGGCCCGCTGCTCTTCGACGTGGTGCACGTCCCCTCTCCAGCGGAGGAGGGGGGCTGGGCGCGCGCCTTCGAGCAAGTCCAGTCCACCCTGCGGGCGCACCCGGAGGTGATTGCGGGCGTCATTTTGGAGCCGGTGCTGCAGGGCGCGGCGGGCATGGTGATGTACTCGCCAGACTTCGTCCGGGCGGTACGTGAGGCCACGAGCGAGGTGGATACCTTCCTCATCGCCGACGAGGTCTTCACGGGGCTGGGGCGCACGGGCGCACGCTTCGCGGTGGACCTGGCGGGCGTGGTGCCGGACATGCTGTGTCTGGCGAAGGCCCTCTCGGGAGGAATCCTGCCGTTTGGCGCCACCCTGGCCTCGGAGCGCGTCTTCTCCGGCTTCCTCGGGGCGTCGAACCGGGCGCTGTATTACGGGCACTCGTACTGTGGGAACCCGTTGGGCGCCGCCATCGCCCGGGAAGTGCTGGCCGTCTACCGGGACGAGGATGTGATGGGGCAGGTGGCTCGAAAGGCCCCCCGCGTGAAAGCCGCCTTCGAGCGGATGGCCGCCTCGATTCCGGGCCTGGTTCGCCCCCGCGCCGTGGGAATGGTAGGCGCGGTGGACCTGGGCGGTGGTGGTTACCTCGCTCGGGGAGGGTGGCGAGTGTACGAGGCCGCGCGTCGCCGAGGGCTCTACCTGCGGCCCATGGGAGACACCGTGTACATCGCGCCGGCACTGACTATCTCTGACGAGGCGCTCGAGGAGCTGCTGTCCGGAGTGGAAGCGTCACTCCAAGAAGTCGCCGGCGGCTGAGCCTGATGGATCCGCTGCCTACGAATGTGTGGGAGCGAACGGAACGGTGGTTGACAGGTCGCGCGTCGCAGGGATAGAAGCCGCGCCCCGCCCGACGCAGATCCGGGCGGGGAGCTGACAGCAGAATAAAAGGGTCGATGAGGATTGTTGACCCTGGACGCGGCGGTGGTAGAAGCCGCGCCCCTCCGGACGGGTGGCTGATCCAAGCACCTCGACGGAGCAGCAGCAGGAATAGAGGGCTCGACTCAGAAAGTTGATCCCAGGGGCGGTGGTGGTAGAAGCCCTGAATCTCACGAAGAAGCCCGCGCATTGGCGCGGATCCGCTTTGAGTGGGTCGGTAAGAAAATACGGAATACGGCAGTCAACGCAGCGAGTTGACAGGAGACGCGGTGGTGGTAGAAGCCGCGCCCCGACGAAGAAGCCCGGAAGAAAGGGCGGATGAGTCGAGGGAGTCAACGAAGCAGCGGTTGACAGGGAGGGCGGCCAAGCGGTAGAAGCCGCGCCCCTCTGGAGGAAATCAGCGGAAGCCACTGGGCGGCGCTGAAGAGTCCGGAAGCCAGCAGGACGGCGAAAACAGCAGCTTGACAGAAGACGCCGAACTGAAATAGAAGCTGACACCCCGCCGGGTAGAAAAGACGGCGAGGCAGCAACGAAGAGAATGGTAGCAAGAAGTCGCCGGCAAGACAAGCGGCTCGGTCTTTGAAAACCAAATAGCAAGCCCAAGAAGAAGCTAGATTGCGGAAACCGCAGTCAATTTCTTAAGACGGTGCCAGCCAGGTCGCGCTGCGAAGCGCAGCCGGCAGCACTGTAACGAATCAGCGAG
>NZ_SRLV01000074.1:0-44511 GCF_006518205.1 Myxococcus sp. CA005
TCGCGCGCCCAGCTCGACACCGTCGCCCTCCAACTCAACACCCGCCCCCGCCAGACGCTCGACTGGCGCACCCCCGCCGAGGTATTCGCTCAAAGCGTTGCGATGACCGGCTGAAACCGCCGCCGCTGCGCAAAACCCCCGACATTTCCGAACAGCGACCTCCCAGCCTCCTCCCGGGCCTGGGGCCCGACCCCGATGAAGTTTTCGAACAGCGGGCTCCTGGCCCTCTACCCCGTCAGCGCGAGCAATTCGCCTCGCAGCCAGCGGTTGCGCGGGTCCGCATCCGTCTGCCGGTGCCAATAGACGTGAAGCTCCAGCGGGGGCAGGGACAGCGGCATCGGCAGGAGGTGGTTGCCCAGCAGCGCGTGCAACTCCGCCGCGCGCCGCCTCGGCATCGTCAGCAGCAAGTTAGAGTCCCCGACGAGCTTGAACGCGGCCTCGTAGTGCTGACACCGGACGACGACGTCACGCTGGTAGCCCAGGCGGCTGAGCACCAGGTCCTCCACGGCCAGCCCGGTGCGGCGCGAGGACACGGTGACGTGCCGGGCCGCCATGTACTTCGCCACGTCCAGCTTGCGCCTGCTTCGGCTCACCACGCAGAACGTGTCTTGCAACAGGGCCGTGCGCTTCAGCTCCGCTCCGGTCTGCTGCTCCACGTCGATGGAGAGGTCCAGCCGCCCCGACGCGAGGTCCCGCTCCAGCCGCGCCCGGTCGAGTCGGACGCTGGAGATACGGACCTCCGGCGCGTGCGCCCGTAACCGAGCCACGAGCAGCGGGAGAATCGACGGCTCCAGCACGTCGTTCATCGCCACCGTGAACTGGCCCACGTCCCGGCGCGGGTCGAAGCCGCGTCCGCGATGAACCGCCTGTTCGAACAGCGCCAGCGCCTCCCGAATCTCCGGCGCCAGCCGCTCCGCGAACGCCGTGGGCGCCACACCGCGCCCCTCCCGGACGAACAGCGGCTCTCCCAACTGCTCGCGCAAGCGGGCCAGCGCATGGCTCACGGCCGACTGACTGAGGAACAGGACCTCCGCCGCGCGCGTCAGGTTCCGCTCCCGGAGCACCACGTCGAAGACCCGGAAGAGGTTGAGGTCCAGCCGGGCGAGCCGCGCCGAATCCTGAACAGGGTTCATGGTGACACATGACCAACATTCACTGGATGCATCAAGCCCCCATGCGCAGGATGAAGGCCATGGACTTCGAGCCCAGTGAGCGAGCCAAGGACTACCTGGAGCGCGTGAAGCGCTTCATGAGCGAGCACATCCTGCCGGCGGAGGCCCGCTATCACGAAGAGCTCCGAGCCACCGCCCAGGGCGGCGACTGGAAGACGTGGCGCGTGCCCCCCGTCATGGAGGAACTGAAGGCCCTGGCGAAGACCCAGGGTCTGTGGAACCTGTTCCTCCCCGACGAGAAGCTCGGCGCCGGGCTCAGCACGCTGGAGTACGCCCCCATCGCCGAGGAGACCGGTCGCAGCTTCATCGCCCCCGAGGTCTTCAACTGCAGCGCCCCGGACACCGGCAACATGGAGGTGCTCTGGAAGTACGGCTCCGAGGCGCAGCAGGAGCGCTGGCTGAAGCCGCTGCTGGCCGGAGACATCCGCTCGGTGTTCTGCATGACGGAGCCGGATGTGGCCTCGTCGGATGCCACCAACATGGCGGCCACCGCCATCGTCGACGGCGACGAGGTCGTCCTCAATGGCAGCAAGTGGTGGTCCAGCGGGCTGGGGCACCCCAACGCGAAGGTGGTCATCTTCATGGCCCGCACGCCCGACACCGGAGGGGACCGCCATCACCAGCACTCCATGGTGCTGGTGCCACTGGACGCGCCGGGCGTGAGCATCCGCCGAATGCTTCCCGTGTACGGCGACTACGACGCGCCCCACGGCCACGGTGAGGTCCACTTCGACAACGTGCGCGTGCCGCGAGACAACGTCATCGCCGGACCGGGGATGGGCTTCGAGATTGCCCAGGGCCGGCTCGGACCGGGGCGCATCCACCACTGCATGCGCTGCATCGGCGCGGCGGAGCGGTCCCTGGAGCTGATGATTGACCGGGGCATGAAGCGCACGGCCTTCGGGAAACCGCTCCTCAACCTGGGTGGAAACCGCGAGAAGGTGGCGGAGGCGCGCATCGCCATCGACCAGGCGCGGCTCTTGACGCTCTACGCGGCCTGGAAGATGGACCAGGTGGGGGCGCTCGGAGCCATGACGGAGATTTCCGCCATCAAGGTCGTCGCGCCAAGTGTCCTCCAGAAGGTGGTGGATGACGCCATCCAGCTTCACGGCGGCGCGGGCGTATCCCAAGATACGCCGCTGGCGGGCTTCTTCGCCCAGGCGCGCAGTCTGCGCCTCGCGGATGGCCCGGACGAAGTGCACAAGGGTCTCATCGCCCGCATCGAGCTGTCGAAGCGGGGCTTCTCCCGGAGCTGACGGCCATGGCAACTCAACGCATCTTCATCACCGGTGGTGCCAGCGGACTTGGCAAGGCCATCGCCGTGCGCTTCGCTCGCGCCGGCTGGAAGGTCTGCATCGGCGACGTCAACGACACCCGCGGCGAGGAGGCCTTGAAGGAGCTCTCCGCGCTGGCGCCCCAGGCCCATTACCTGCGCTGTGACGTGCGGCGCGAGGAGGACCTGCGCGAGGCCCTGGACTGGCTCACGGCCCAGTGGGGCGGCGTGGACGTGGTCATCAACAACGCCGGTGTCGCGCAGGCGGGCGCCATCGAGGACGTGTCGATTGATGACTGGCAGTGGATCATCGACATCAACCTGCTGGGCGTCGTGCGTGGATGCAAGGTGTTCACGCCTGCCTTCAAGAAGCAGGGCCACGGCCACATCGTCAACGTGGCGTCCATGGCGGGCCTGCTCGATGTGCCGCTGATGAGCAGCTACAACGCGACCAAGGCCGCCGTCGTGTCGCTGTCCGAGACGCTGCACAACGAGCTGGCGGAGTACGGCATCGGCGTCAGCGTCGTGTGCCCGTCCTTCTTCAAGACGAACCTGGGTGACTCGCTGCGCACCACGGACCCGAGGCTGGGGGCCACCATGGCGCGGCTGCTGGAGCGCTCCGCCATCACCGCGGATGACATCGCCAACGACGTGTTCGACGCGGTGGCTGAGCGCGGCTTCTACGTCCTGCCCCATGCGGATGGCCGCAGGACCTGGGCGCTGAAGCGCCTGCTGCCGCGTGAGCTTTATTCGTGGATGCTGCGCCGGAATACGCGAGGCATGCGCCCCGGTTCGCAGCCGAAGGCGAGCTGAGCCAGGAGAGAGCCCACCGATGCCACCGACCGCGACCATCGACCCCGCTGGCGCCGTGCGCCCGGGCGAAGAGCTGGACCTCCCCGCCGTGGATGCCTGGCTCAAGGCCCAGGTCCCTACGCTGGAAGGCACGCCGGAAGTCACGCAGTACGCGGGCGGTGCCTCCAACTGGACGTACCGGCTGAAGTACGCCAACCGGGACCTCATCCTGCGCCGCCCTCCCGCGGGGACGAAGGCGAAGTCGGCGCACGACATGGCCCGTGAGTACACGGTGCAGCAGGCACTGAAGCCGGCCTATCCCGTCGTGCCCACCATGGTGGGCCTGTGCCAGGACCCGGCCGTGCTGGGCTCCGACTTCTACGTCATGGAGCGCATCGAGGGGCTCATCCCGCGCAAGCACCTGCCCCGGGGGCTGGCCCTGGACGCGAAGCAGACGCGGACGCTGTGCCTCAACGTCATCGCCAAGCTCGTGGAGCTGCACGCCGTGGACCCGGTGGCGGTGGGCCTGACATCACTGGGCAAGGGGCCGGGCTATCCCACGCGGCAGGTGGAGGGCTGGTCGGCGCGCTACGAGAAAGCACGGACGTGGAACGTCGCCAGCTTCCGCTACGTGCGCGACTGGCTCAAGGCGAACACGCCCGCGGACATCGCCACGTGCGTCATCCACAACGACTGGCGCTTCGACAACGTGGTGCTCGCCCCGGAGGAGCCCACGCGCATCATCGGCGTGCTCGACTGGGAGATGGCCACCCTGGGTGACCCACTGATGGACCTGGGCAGCGCGCTGGCCTACTGGGTCCATGCCGACGACGACTTCCTGATGCGCTCCACGCGGCGCCAGCCCACGCACCTGCCCGGCATGCTCCGGCGCGAAGAGGTCGTGGCGTACTACCTGGACCAGACGAAGCTGAAGCCCGCCAACTGGACCTTCTACGAAGTGTTCGGCCTCTTCCGGCTCGCCGTCATCGCCCAGCAAATCTACTACCGCTACCACCACAAGCAGACGCGCAACCCCGCGTTCAAGAACTTCTGGGTGCTGGTCAACTACCTGGGCTGGCGCTGCCACCGGCTCATCCGCAAGGGGGCACGCTGATGGGCGTGGTGTATCTGGTCCGGCACGGCCAGGCCTCGTTCGGCGCGGCGAACTACGACCAACTGTCGGAGACGGGCCTCGTACAGGCCCGGGTGCTCGGTGAGTCCCTGCGCGAGCGGCTCCCCCGTGTGGACGCCGTCGTCACCGGCACCATGGCGCGGCACCGGCAGACGGCGGAGGCGTGCCTCGCCGCGCTCGGTTGCGGCACCGTGGCCGTGCAGACGGCGGGCTTCAACGAGTTCGACCACGAGGAAATCGTCGCCCGGCACACGCCACGCTACGCAGACCCGGAGGTGCTCCGAGCGGAGTTGTCACAGACGGAGTCACCCCGGCGCGCCTACCAGGCGCTCTTCGCCGACGCCGTGGCCCGCTGGGTGGCCGGCCAGCACGACGCGGAGTACACCGAGCCCTGGTCCGCCTTCGGCGAGCGGTGCCGCCGCGCGATGGATGCCCTCATCCAGGAGATGGGCGCGTCGAAGAACGCGCTCGTCTTCACCTCCGGGGGCACCATCACCGCCATCTGCCAGGAGCTGCTCCACATCCTCGACGAGCACGCCTTCCGCCTCAACCTGACGCTGGCGAACTGCGGCCTCACCAAGGTCATCTACAGCGAGCGCGGCCGTTATCTGTCCACGCTCAACGAGCACAGCCACTTCGAAGGCGCCCAGCGCGCGCTGCTCACATACCGCTGAGCGGCGCGCCGTCGTACCGCAAGTCCTCCCACGCCAGCATCGCCCGCTTGCGTGAGGCGCCCCAGCGGTACTCCCCGAAGACACCCGTCTTGCGCAGCACGCGGTGACAGGGAATCAAGAGCCCCACGGGATTCTCGCCGACCGCCGAGCCCACCGCGCGCATCGCCTTGGGCTTGCCAATGGCGCGTGCGAGGTCCTCGTACGTCGTCACCTCGCCCGACGGCACCCGCAGCAGCGCCTGCCACACCTGCACCTGGAAGGGCGTGCCCCGTACCAGCACCGACAAGGGGCTCGACTCCGAGCCACCGTGCCCCGCCTGGAAGATGCGCTCCATCCATGGCGCCGTGTCCTCGGCGGACGCCTCGAACGTGGCGCGCGGCCACTGCTTGCGCAGCGAGGCGAGCGCCTCCTCCTCTGACTCACCCGCGAGGAAGTGCAGGCTGCAGATGCCACGCTCGCAGACGGCGAGCAGACACGCGCCGAACGGTGACAGGTGGACGCCGTGGCGCACGGTGAGCCCTTCGCCGCCCAGCTTGTATTCCCCCGGTGTCATCGACGTCAGCGTCACGAAGAGCTCATGCAGCCGGCCGCTGCCCGACAGGCCCACCTCCAGCGACGTCTCCAGCACGCTGCGACGCTCGTCGAGCAGGCGCCGGGCCGAGCTCAGCGTGTGCACCTGGATGAAGCGCTTGGGGCTGATGCCCGCCCAGCGCGAGAAGAGCCGCTGGAAGTGGAAGGTGCTCAGCCCCACGTGCGCGGCCACGTCGTCCAGGGACGGCTGCTCGCGCGCATGTGCGTCGAGATAGAGGATGGCTTGTTCGATGCGGGCGTAGTCGCTGGATGCCATGCCAATGCTCCTGGGATGCGCTTCGCGAAAACGTATGTCCGCCAACACATGGTGGAGCAACCCGGTTCTTGCGCTGTCCTCGCGCGCCGGGCGTGCGATGACATGAGGTTGTCATTGTGCAACAACCGGAAGCTCCACCCCGCACGTCGCCTCAAACAAGGAGCGCCATGCTTCCAGAGGAAGACTTCCTGGCCGCGGAGGAGGCGCTGAGACGGGCCATGCTCTCGAGCGATGTCGCCGCGCTCGACGCCCTCCTCTCCGACGACCTCCTCTTTGTCAGCCACACCGGCCGCGTCCTCGACAAGGAATCCGACCTGGAATCGCATCGCTCGGGAGCCCTGCGCCTCACACGGGTGGACTTCACCGACACACATTTCCGCTACCTCTCCGCGGGCGCCGTGGTCGTCGTCCATGCCGCGCTATCCGGTGAGTTCCAGGGAACCCGCTTCGAAGGGAACTTCCGTTACACGCGCGTGTGGCAGGTTGTGGACAACGCGCCCCAGGTCGTCGCGGCGCAGTGCACGGCGGTGGGTTGACTTGACTCCGGCAAGACGAGCGCTTATCCGTTGGCGCCAATGACGTCGCTAAACGCCATGTGTCGAATGTCGATGCCGGGTGGGCTCTCGCCCTCCAGGTTCGGCTGATGTCCGTCCGACCCTGGTGAGCCATCGAGCCCATCCACCCGCGAGGGTTGGTGGGCTCCGTCGTTTCTGGACGCGCGCGCCCCCTGCTCTCTCCGCGCGCCGCCACCTGACGGCACGCCGTCCTCTCCCAGCCCTCCGCATCCAGGAGGGCCGCTCCCGCATCGCTCCCGGAGAATCTCCGTGCCCACCACCCACCTTCCCGCCCCGCGTGTCTTCGACGTCTCCCTGCCCGATTTGACGCTGGAGGCAGGCGCCCGCATCACGAACCACCTCGTCCGCGGCTGGTGGTGGGGTCCCGCGGAGGACGTCGCCTGGCTCGAGTCACGCGCGCGCGTCCTCTCCGAGGACGAAGCCCGGGCGAGCGCGCTGCGCGTCGTCCGCCGCACCGTGGCCGAACAGCAGGCGCTCGCGGCGGAAGCCCGTCATCGAGGCCCGGCCCGAGCCCCCGCGCCCGTCCCCACGGTGCTGCTGGTCCACGCGCTCACCGGCGACATGCGCGCGGGCAGCAAGGGCGGCTGGTGGGAGCCACTCATCGGCCCGCGGCGCGCGCTGGACCCGTCCCGCGTGCGGCTCCTGTGCTTCAACAACCTGGGCTCCTGCTACGGCACCAGCGGCCCGGCCGACGAGGGCTTCCCGCTGCGGACGGATGACGCGCGCTTCGGTCCGCCGTTGCCGCTGCCCAAGGGCGACCTGCGCCAGGACGAACAGCGCCTGCCCGCCACCGTCACACCGTGGGACCAGGCCCGGAGCATTCTGCTGGCCATGGACGCGCTGGGGCTGGACGACGTGGAGCTCGTCACCGGCGGCTCACTGGGCGGCATGGTGGTGCTCTGCCTCGCGGCGTTGGCGCCGGAGCGCTTCGCGCGCCTCTTCCCCATCGCCACCACGGAGTCCGCCACCGCGTGGGTGGTGGGCCTCAACCACGTGGCGCGGCAGGCCCTGCTGATGGACCCGGGCTTCCCCGAGTCCCCCCACCGGGGCCTGGAATTGGCCCGCCAGCTCGCGATGCTCACCTACCGCGCGGAGCCCGGCCTGGAAGCGCTCCAGGGCCGCCCCGCCGAGTGGTCCTCACGCGCGCTGCACCCCATGCACAGCTATCTGGAATACCAGGGCCAGAAGCTGGAGAGCCGCTTCGACGCGCGCGCGTACCTGGCGCAGTTGGGCGCCATGGACCACCACGACCTGTCACGCTTCCCGGGAGGCGGCCTGGCCCGCATCCGCGCGAGCGCGCTGTGCGTGGGCATCGACACCGACCAGCTCTTCTTCCCCAGCCACATGGCGACGCTGACGCGGCGGCTGCGCGAGCACGGCCTCCACGCCGAGCACGCCACGCTGTCCAGTCAACACGGGCACGACGGCTTCCTGCTGGAGTGGGACGCCATGGCCGTCCTGCTCGCGCGGGCGCTCGCCCTGCCCACGGCCAGGGGCCCGGAGCACGCCTTCCCGCGCTGGCCGGAAGTGCGCCCCGCCCTCAACCCACCTTGCGGGACGAAGGCGTGACCACCGCCACCGGCGCGTGGTGGGACCACAGGGGCGGCTCGGCCTCGTGGGTGAAGGCGCGCAGCCGCCGGTACTCCGGATAGGACGCCTGGAGCGACAGCACGTCTCCAGGCCGGATGACCTCTTCCCCCTGCGGGTGGAGCCGCTCCTCGCCATTGCGTTGCAGTGACAGCGCCAGGCAGCCGAACCGGTCCCGCACATCGGAGATGGTGAGCCCCGGCAGACCCAAGCGCGCCTCGAACAGCGAGACGACCATCAGGTGCTTCGCCAGGTGGAACGAGTGGACGATGCGCGGGTCCATGGCCGCCAGCGCCATGGCCGGGGCCGCCAGCGACGAGCTGGAGAGCGCTTCCGCCTTGAACGTCTCGCGCACCTTGCCGCTCAAGTCGTCATCGAAGAGGCGGATGACCACGCGAATGTCCGGGTTGAGCTTGCGCGCGTCCAGGGCGATGTTGAGGTTCGCCAGGTCGTCGTCCGTCGCGCAGACGATGGCGGACGCGTCCTTCACGTTGGTGCGAGGCAGGCACAGCGGGCTGCGCGTGTCGTCGATGAGCAGCGGCACCAGCTCGTCACGCAGCGCGGACACGAAGGCCGCGTCCTCGCGCTTCTCCACCACCACCACGTCCTTGCCCATCTCCCGCAGTTGCGTCACCACGCGGTAGCCCACCCGCCCCGCTCCACACACCACGACGTGGCCCTTCATCGTCTCGGAGACCACTTCGATCCACTCCTTGTCGTTCTTGTGCCGGGCGAAGAAGAGGTACGCGAAGCGCACCACACCATCCGCGACCAGCGCAATACCAGCAGGCGGAATCACCAGGTTGAGCAGCTCCACCATCCAGTCGTCCACATAGGGCAGCGACGGCTGGCCGTAGAGCAGGAAGTAGGTGTGGTGCAGCGCCTCGCCGAAGTCGATGCGGTCGCCGCCCGGCCCGCGGAAGCGCCAATGGAAGAGCAGCGGCCCTCCCAGGAACAGCACGGCGGACAGCACCAGCGTGGTGCGAAATCGCCGCACCAGCGCCCGCAGGTAGCGCAGATTGGCCCGGAAGTGCCTGCGGGACTGCTTCATGGTGGCTCCTCGACTACGACGCCGGGGTGATGCCCGTTTCCGCCGAGTTCCGCGCGCGACGCCGCTCCACCATCCACACCAACAACACGCCCAGCTCGTAGCAGAGCAGCATGGGGCCGGCCATCAGCGACAGGTTCACCACGTCTCCCGTGGGGGTGATGATGGCCGCCGCGATGAGGCACACCACGAAGGCGTGGCGCTGGTACCTGAAGAGCCAGGACGACTTCACCACGCCCACCACGCCCAGCAGGGCCATGACGAGCGGCAGCTCGAAGATGATGCCGAAGGCGAGGATGAGCAGCAGCACCAGCGAGAGCTGCTCGTGCATGGACAACATGGGCCGCGTCCACCGCGCCGCCTCATGCGCCGCGTGCGCCGTGGCCAGCTCCTTCTCCAGCCGCCACAGCCCCGCCAGTTCCTCGGTGCGCGTGGGGGCGATGCCCGCCAGCAGGCTCGCCGAACCGTCCATGGCCGCCGCCGCCGCCGCGAAGTCCTTCTTCTCGTAGGCCGTCACGGCCTCCACGCGCTTCTCCACCGCCTGCCGCAGCACGCCGCGGGACTGCGCGCCGTAGCCCACCGACGCCGCGTCCAAGAGCCGCCCCAGGCCATCCAGCCGCCCCGTCATCTCCACGCTGGCGGCGGGCGCGACCTCGGGCGCGGGTGCCTGGCCCTGGCCCTCCGCGCGCAGTTGGGTGCTCGTCTCCTTCGCGATGCGCCCCGCCTCCTCCGCTTCGCCCAGGCGAAGGAAGCGCAAGGCGTCATCCGCGCGCAGCCGGGCCGTGTCCAGGCGCTGCTCCAGCGCGAGCGTCTCCTCCTCGTTGAGGAGGAAGGTGAACATGGAGGGCAGCACCGCGAAGTAGCAGAAGGCGGCGCCGAGGAGGAAGGCGATGGAACCGAACGCCACGAAGGGCGCGGCGAAGCGGCGCTCCTCCGGATACAGGCCGGGCGAGACGAAGCCCCAGATCTGCATCAGGATGACGGGCGTGGTGAGGAAGATGCCGCAGTACACGCCCACCTTCATCAGGACGTTCAGCTCTTCGATGCCGGACGTGTAGATGAGCGAGCGATTCTCGGGCGGCAGCGCATCCAGCACCGGCTGCATCAGCAGGCCGAAAATCGGCTTGGCGAAGACGAGCGAAATCGTCCCCAGGATGAGCACGGCGATGGTGCACCGCATGAGGCGCGAGCGGAGCTCCGTCAGGTGATCCGCCAGACTCATGCGCAGCTCGGAGTCGGCACCGGGGTTGATGGGCGGGGGGCTCAGGACTCAGCTCCGTTTCGGGGCGTTGCGCGCCACCGTCCCCGGGATGGGCGACAGCGTGGGCGAGGTGGCGGTGGAAGCAGCGGGCTCGGGCGGCGCCTCGGCGGTGGGCTCCGCGCCCGGCTCCGCCGTCGCAGCGTCCTGCGCGGGCGTCTCCCCGGCATGCACGTCGGAGGTGGCCACCTCACGAGGCCCCTGCGCGTCCATTTCCAGCACCTGCGCGGGCGACGAGGGCTGAGGAGACGCCGCATCGGCCGGAGGTGACGCGCCATCCGTGGCGGGAGGCAGGGTGGCCTCGGGCCCACCCACGGCCTGCGGCGGCTGGGGCGCGAAGCGCGTCCCGGGCCGCAAGGGCGCGGTGGGAGGTTCTCCGATTTCCTGGTCCATGGCGTAGAACTCACGCTCCACGACGTTGCGGACCTCATCCGTCTGGCGGCGGAACTCGCGCAGGAACTTGCCGATGCCGCGCGCGAGCTCGGGCAACCGCTGCGGCCCGAGAATGAGCAGCGCGGCCACCAGGATGAACACCATTTCGCCTGCGCCGATGTTGAACATTTTTCCTGACGCGCTCCCCGGAGCAGCCCGGTTTATCGCGCCCCGGGGAGACAGGCGCAACCGTTCGTCTCGCCAAAGCATCCGCCCGCCACCCGGAATGGGCGGCAGGCAACCCGAAGGCGCCCTTTCATACTACGCGTGAGAATCCGCCCCGGGCGAGAGCGGAACCGCCATTCCTTGCGAGGGAGCCACCGCCAGCGCCCGTGCCTGCTCCCTGCTGTGCACCCGCCGCTCCACCACCCACAGCAAGGCGGGAAGCAACAGCGTCAGGACCATGGACACTCCGGCCATCCGGGGAATGCCGCCCAGGGTCCCGTCTGGCAGGTCCGTCAGCAGCCGGGCGCTGAGGAAGGCCCCCACGGCGGCGGCCATGTGCTGGACGGCGGACTGGAGGGACATGAAGCGCGCACGTACCGGGGTGTCCGGCACCCGTGACGTCAGCGTGTTGTACGCGACGTTGCGCGTCCCCATGGCCACCATGAAGAGCGTGAAGATGACGGGGACGGGCATCCACCGAGGCAGGTGGACGAAGCCCACGTAGGTGGACAGCAGCACCAGCGCGGAGCCCACCGTGCCCACCTTGAAGGAGCCGTACCGGTCCACCATGGGCCCCGCCACCCGGAGCGTCGCGAAGCTGGCGATGCCGCCGATGAAGTACGGCAGCCAGAGCAGGTCGCGCGGGTAGCCCACGTTCTGCTGCAGATAGGCGGACAGGTTGGGGATGAGGACGAAGCCCGCCATCATCACCAACGCCGTCATCACGTACGACAGTTGGATGTCCCGGTTGGCCAGCAGCTCGAGCACGCCGGCCTGTTTGCGGGGCCCCGCGTCCAGATGGCCGCGCACGGGTGGCAGGTAGAAGATGGCGCCCAGCACCACCAGCAGGCCCATGGCGGCCACCGCGAAGAAGGGCACGCGCCAGCCGCCGAACTCGGCCAGCTTCAGCGCCATGGGCACGCCCGCCACCGAGGCCACGGAGAAGGCGCCCATCACCGCACCCAGCGCACGTCCGCGCCGCTCCACGGGGACCAGGTCCGCGATGATGGACAGCGACAGCGACGTGGCCGGCCCGCCGAAGATGCCCGCCACCACGCGCGCCAGCATCAGCGTGGACATGCCCGTGGCGAAGCCACCCGCCGCGGTGGCCACCACCAGGCCCAGCATGGACACCGCCAGCGCCTTGCGGCGGTCGAAGCGGTCCAGGAAGTAGCCACCGGCCAGCCCCGCCACGCTGGCGGCGGCCGTGTACGCGCCGCCGATGATGCCGATGTGCGACGACGCGATGCCCAGCTCCTTCGCGAAGTCCGGGCCCAGCGGCATCACCATCACGAAGTCCAGGATGTTCACGAACTGGACCGCGCCGATGAGGGCCACCACGGCGCGCTCGGAGACCTGTCGTTGATTCGGCATGAAGACGTGTCTACACCCGGAAGCGGCGAACCTCCGCACGGAGGATTTCCGCCTGACGCTGGAGGTTGTCGATGGCCTCCTCCAACTGCTTCACGGAGCGTGTCTGGTGCTCGGACACGCCCTTGATGGTCTCCACCGCCTTGAGCACCTGCTCGCTGCCCTTCGTCTGCTCCTTCTGGGCGCGGTTCAGGTGGGTGACCATCTCGTTGATGCTCTCGATGGAGCGGGTAATCTGCTTGCTGCCGTGCGCCTGCTCCTGGCTGCTGCGCTGCACGTGGGCGGTGAGCGCCTTCATCTTCTCCGCGCTCTTCATGATCTGCTCGCCGCCGCGGGCCTGCTCGTTGGAGGCCTTGGAAATCTGCTGCACCGTCTCACTGATGCGGTGGATGGAGGCCGTCACCTGCTTGCTGCCGCGCGCCTGCTCCACGGTGGCCCGGGCAATGGCCTTCACCATCTGCGTGGACTTCTGGGTGCTGTCGTTGATTTTGCGCAGCGCCCCTTCCGCCTCCCGGCCCAGTTGCACGCCCTCCTCCACGCTGCGCACGCCCTGGTTCATCACCACCACGGCGTTGCGGCTCTCTTCCTGGATGCTGCGGATGAGCTCGGCAATCTCCTTCGTGGACGCGCCGGTGCGCTCGGCCAGGTCCTTGATTTCCTCCGCCACCACCGCGAAGCCCTTGCCGTGCTCACCCGCCTGCGCGGCGATGATGGCCGCGTTGAGCGCCAGCAGGTTCGTCTGCTCCGCCACGTCGTCGATGACGTTGAGGATGTTGCCAATCTCGGAGATGCGCCGGCCCAGGCTTTCGATGACATGGGCCGCGCTGCGGCTTGTCTCCTTGATGCGGTCGATGCCGGTGAGCGTCTTGCGCAGCGACTCCACGCCCGTCTGCGCGTCGTCGAAGACCTGCTCGGACAGGCGGGCCGTCTCCTTCGCGTTGGCCTCCACCTGACCGATGGCGGCGTCCATCTGGCTGATGGCCGAGGACGTCTCCTCCGTGGAGGCGGACAGCTCCTGGATGTTGGTGGCCACCTCCTTGATGGAGAACGTCATCTCCTCGATGGCGCTGGTCGTCTCCTCCACGCTGGCGGCCATGGCCTGGACGTTCTCCGCCACCTCGTCGTTGGTGGCGGCCATCTCCATGATGGAGGAGCTGCTCTCCTCGGCGCTCTGGTAGAGGACCTCCACGTTCTCCGCGATGCCTCGCAGCGAGGCCATCATCTCCACCATGGAGGAGGACGTCTCCTCCACGCGCGCCTGCACCGTGCCCGCGCCGGACGACACCGTGGTGCCGGTGCGGTGAATCTGCTCCACCACGCCCGCCACCACGTCCGACACGCCGCGCACCCGGCCCAGCGTGTCACGCCAGCTCTGGGCGATGCGGTTGAGCGCCTCGGCGAGCTGGCCCAGCTCGTCCCGCGTCCCCACGTCCACGCGGCCGGTGAGGTCCGCCTCCGCCAGCCGCCGGGCCATGCCCATCATCGCGTCCAGCGGCACCAGGATGAAGGCGCGGGAGATGAAGAAGGCCACCAGCAGGAACAGCGTCAGGCCGATGCCGAATGCGAGCATCACGACGCGCTGGAGTTCGGTGACGACCGCGTCCAGCCCGGAGTTGTCGAGCACCAGCAGCGCCTGCCCCACCACGCCGCCCGACAGCGTCACCGAGCGCGCCACGGAGCGATCACCGTTGGCGAAGCGGAAGCCATCCAGCGGCTGGCCCTGCCGGGCCTTCAGCTCCGCCTGGAACCACGCGGGCGGCTCGGCCGGGTGGGTGGCCAGCACCTGACCCTCGCTGGAGAGGACGGCCAGCACCTTGAAGTCGTCGTCGCCCGCGCGCAGCCGCCCCAAGCTGTCGGGCAGGGCCGCGGCGGGCTGGGCCATCAGCATGCTGACGGCCTGACTGGCACGGGCCTCGCCCCGCTTCTGCAGGCGCTGCTCCAGGTGGGCTTCCACGCGCGAGGGGACGACGAAGAAGAGCGTCCCCAGGATGAGGGTGAGGACGAGCGCGAAGGAGCCCAGCAGCAGGCTGCGCAGGCCGGGTTTCTTGAACCGGAGAGCCAAGACGAGGCACTGTAGGGAGGGAAACACCGGCAGGGCAAGAACAGGGCGCCAACGCGGCCTGTCCCCCGGGGGGCGCTGACTTCCCGCCTGGCGGATGCGTAAGGTCATCCCGATGTCCTCCACCCTGCTACTGACGGACCCGCTCTTCTTCCAGCACGACCCTGGGCAGGGCCACCCCGAGTCGCCCTCCCGGCTGCGCCGCATCCTCGGGGTGCTGGCCAGCACGCCGGTGAAGGGCACGGTGATGACCGCGCCGCGCTCCGCCACGGAGGCGGAGCTGGCCTCGGTCCACACGCCGGAGCTGCTGGCGTACCTCCAGCGCATCAACGGGCACCGCGCGCAAATCGACCCGGACACCCAGGTGTCCCCCGACAGCGTGGACGCGGCGCGGCTGGCCGCGGGCGCCTCCGTGCAAGCGGTGGAGGCGGTGATGAAGGGCGAGGCCCGCAACGGCTTCGCGCTGGTGCGCCCGCCCGGGCACCATGCCGAGCCCGACAAGGCCATGGGCTTCTGCCTGTACAACAACGCGGCCATCGCCGCGGAGGCGGGCCGGAAGCTGGGCGCCGAGCGCGTGCTGGTCCTCGACTGGGACGTGCACCACGGCAACGGCACGCAAGCGGCGTTCTGGTCGCGCCGGGACGTCATGTACCAGTCGGTGCACCAGTTCCCCTACTTCCCGGGCACTGGCGCCGCGCCGGAGGTGGGCGTCGGCGCGGGCGAGGGCTACACCATCAACGTGGGCCTGCCGGGCGGCAACTCGGACGCGGACTACGGGATGATTTTCGAGGAGCTGCTGCTGCCCGTGGCGGAGGCGTACCGGCCCCAGCTCATCCTCGTCTCCGCGGGCTTCGACTCGCACCAGCACGACCCGATTGGCGGCATGGACGTCAGCGAGCGCGGCTTCGCGGCCATGTGCTCGGCGATGAAGTCCCTGGCCGACAGCGTGTGCCAGGGCCGGCTGGTGCTGCTGCTGGAGGGCGGCTATTCGCTGGAGGGCTTGTCCCAATCCGTGCATGCCTGCGTGGAGGTGCTCGCCGGGCGCAAGGACAGCTTCCCCACGGGTGACACGCACGCGGACGCGAAGGACGCGCTGCGGGCGAGCCGCGAGGCGATGCGGCCGTACTGGCCTCGCGTCTAGACGTTGGCTGGATGGCGCACCGCGGCTCGCGCCGCTGTTCATCCCCTGGCAACCGTGCAAGAAGCCCGGCAGCACACGGGAGGACTGCATGGCGGAGATGAGCTACCGGACGGCGTTGGTGACGGGTGCCTCCAGCGGCCTGGGACGCGGGCTGGCGCTGTGGCTCGCCAGGCGGGGCGTCCGCGTGTTCGCCGCCGGACGCCGCCTGCCGCAGCTCCAGGCCCTGCGGGATGAGGCCCAGGCGGCCGGCGTCACCGTGGAGCCCGTGGAGCTGGACGTCACGAAGGCGGACGCCACCCTGGAGCGCATCCGCGCGCTGGACGCAGAAGCGGGCGGGCTGGACCTGGTGGTGGCCAACGCGGGCGTCGGCGGCACGACGAATGCGAAGCGCCTCCCGTGGGAGCGCGTGCGCGGCATCATCGACACCAACGTCACCGGCGCCGCCGCCACGCTGAGCGCCGTGCTGCCCCAGATGGTGGAGCGCAAGCGCGGGCACCTGGTGGGCGTCTCCAGCCTCGCGGGCTTCCGCGGGCTGGCCGGCCACGCGGCCTACTCCGCGTCCAAGGCCTTCCTGTCCACCTTCATGGAGAGCCTGCGCGTGGACCTGCGCGGCACCGGCGTGCGCGTCACCTGCATCTATCCCGGCTTCGTGAAGAGCGAGCTGACCGCCACCAACAACTTCCCCATGCCCTTCCTCATGGAGACGCATGACGCGGTGGAGCTGATGGGCAAGGGCATCGTCCGGGGCGACGCGGAGGTGTCCTTCCCCTGGCAGCTCGCGGTGCCCACGCGCATGGCGAAGGTGCTGCCCAATCCGCTCTTCGACGCGGCCGCGCGGCGGCTGCGCTGACCTTCCCTCTTCCCCTTTCCCGGAGACGCCCTGTGACGACGCCACAGCCCTTCGCCCACCGTTTCAGCCAACTGGCCGAGCAGCGCTCGCCGTTCTGCCTTGGCATCGACCCGTCGAGAGACCTGCTGACACGTTGGGGCCTGCCCGACAACGCGCGGGGCCTGCGCGACTTCTGCGAGCGCGTGGCCGACGCGGCGGGGAGCTCCGTCGCGGTGGTGAAGCCGCAGAGCGCCTTCTTCGAGCGCCACGGCCCCGAGGGCCTCCAGGTCCTCCAGGAGCTGATGCGGCGCTTCAAGTCCGTGGGCACCCTCACGCTGCTGGACGTGAAGCGCGGAGACATCGGCTCCACGATGGAGGCCTACGCCGAGACAGTCTTCGGCGAGGGCAGCGCCTACGAAGCGGACGCGGCCACCTTCACCGCCTACCTGGGCCTGGGCGCGCTGCTGAAGACGCTGGAGCGGGCGCGCGCCTCCGGCGCCGCCGCCTTCCTGGTGGTGCGCTCCTCCAACCCGGAGGGCACGTCACTCCAGATGTCGCGCGGCGAGGACGGCCGCACCGTGGCGGAGGCCCTGGCGGACGGCCTGCGCGCCTTCAACGAGAAGCCCGGCCAGGACGCGGCGCCAGTGGCGGGCGCCGTCATGGGCGCCACCCTCCCCGACTCGGACCGCGGCGTCATCGAGCGGCTCGGCGGCGCGCTGCTGCTCACGCCCGGCATCGGCGCGCAGGGCGCCGGCTTCGACGACTTGAAGCGCCTGTTCGCCGGGCGCGAGGCGCAGGTCATCCCCACCGCCACGCGCTCGGTGCTGGAGGCGGGGCCGGACACCGCCGCCCTGCGCCAGGCGCTGGAGCGGCACCTGGCGCCGGCGCGCGCCTTCCGCGCTACTGCGCGCCCATCATGAACTGATCGACGTCGACCGTGTTCTTGTCGGGCACCGCGTCCTTCGGCTCGGTGCCCTTCTTGAAGAACATCAGCTCCGAATCCCTGGAGCCCGCGGGGGCAATCTTCCCCGTCTTCTTGTCGATGTGGAGCCGCACCAGGTCCATGGACTGCCACGGGTAGAACTCGGACTGCGGCCGGCCCTCCAGCGCGCTCTTCATGTAGTTGAGCCAGATGGGGAGCGCGGCGCGGCCGCCCGTCTCGTAGCGGCCCAGCGGATGCGGGTTCAGGTCGTAGCCCACCCACGCCACCGTCACCAGGTCGCGGGTGTAGCCGGCGAACCACGCGTCGAAGGAGTCGTTGGTGGTGCCCGTCTTTCCCGCCGCCGGCTTGCCCAGGCGCTGCGCGGGGCCACCGGTGCCCTGGAGCACCACGCCGCGCAGCAGGTGCGTGAGGATGAAGCCGGCCTCCGGGCTCATCACCTGCTCGCCCGGCTCGAAGAGGCGCGCGTAGCCGGCGGCCACGCGGTCCTGCAGGGGCGCCCACGCGTCGTCGAAGGCCGTGTGGTCCTCCAACGTGCGGCCCCAGCGGTCCTCAATCTTGCGGATGAAGTACGTGGGCTTCTTGCGGCCGTAGCGGTTGAAGGTGGCGTAGGCGTTGGCCAGGTCCACCGGGTACACGCACGAGGAGCCCAGCGCCGCGGAGAAGTCCATGTTCATGGGCGTGGTGATGCCGAGCTTCGTGGTCCACGCGGCCATGTTCTTCACGCCCACCGCGCCGAACGTCTTCACCGCGGGCACGTTCAGCGAGTTGACCAGCGACGTGCGCAGCAGCACCTCGCCTTCGAACTTGTCGCTGTAGTTGGCCGGCTTCCACGACACCTTGGTGTCCGGGTCGTGCTCCACAATCGGCGAGTCCACCAGCACGGTGGCCTGCGTCCAGTTCAACTGCTCCAGCGCCGCCGAGTACACGAAGGGCTTGAAGGAGCTGCCCGGCTGACGGCACGCCTGGAAGGCGCGGTTGAACTCGTTGTCGTCGAAGTCGTAGCCGCCCACCATCGCGGTGAGGTACTGGCGGTGGGGGTCGATGGAGACGAGCGCGCTCTGCGCTTCGGGCGTCTGCTCCAGGCGGAAGAGCTTCACCCCCTCGCTGGGGATTTCGTCCGCGAGCTTCTTGTCCCACTGCTCCTTGTCGTCCGTCAGGTCCCTCTTCGTGACGTGGCGCACCACGACGACGTCGCCCTCGGAGATGGCCTTCTTCACCGAGGTAATCATCATCGCCGGGTAGTAGCCCTCCGGGTTCACCTTGCGCGCCCAGCGCATGCCCAGGAGCGGCAGCCGCCCGGTGTGACCGCCCACCTGCACGTCCGCGCCCTTGCCGTCCCCGTCAATGGACGTGACGACGGCGACGTAGAGCCGGTTCTCCACCAGCTCCTTCGCGCCCATGAGCTTCTTCGAGCGGTCGACGAAGGCGCGGATGGCCTCCTTCGACGCGAGCTGCTCCACCGGGCCGCGCCAGCCCTGGCGCTTGTCCACCGACAGCAGGCCGTGGAGCACCGCGTCCTGCGCGGCGCGCTGGCGCTCGCTGTCCATGGTGGTGAAGACCTTGAGGCCGGCCTTGAGCAGCACGGGGTTGCCGTACCGGTCCACCACGTCCTTGCGCACCTGCTCCACGAAGTACGGCGCGAACTCGTGGAACACGTCCTCCACCGGGTACACCTTCACCTCTTCGGCGTTGGCGGTGTCGTGCTCCTCCTGCGAAATCATGCCCTCCACCAACATGCGGCGCAGCACGTAGGAGCGGCGCTTGCGGGCCGCCTCCGGGCGCAGGAAGGGCGAGTACCGGCTGGGCGCCTGCGGAAGGCCCGCGATGAGCGTCATCTCGCCCAGCGTCAGGTCGCGCACGTCCTTGCGGTAGTAGTTCTCCGCCGCGCTCTGCACGCCGTAGCTGTGGTGCCCGAGGAAGACGTTGTTGAGGTAGAGGTAGAGAATCTCCTCCTTCGTCAGCGACTCCTCCAGGCGCCGGGCGAGGATGGCCTCGCGAATCTTGCGGGTGAGCGTCTTCGCGGTGGCGGACTTGTAGCCCTCCGCGGAGATGAGCACCGCCTTCGCGGTCTGCTGCGTCAGCGTGGAGCCACCCTGGATGCCGCCCGAGCGCAGCCCCAGCTTGGAGCTCACCGTCTTGAAGCCGGCGCGCGCGGTGCCCAGCACGTCCACGCCGAAGTGGTCGAAGAAGCTGGAGTCCTCCGACGCGATGAAGGCCTGCACCAGGCGCTTCGGAATCCGCTCGTAGGGCACCACCTTGCGGCGCTCTTCGTAGAACTCGCCGGCCAGCACCGCGTCATCCGTGTAGACCTCGGTGACGATGGGCGGCCAGTACTCGTCCACCTTGGGGATGGCGGGCAACCCATCCGCGTACACGTAGTACACGGCCGTCACGGCAATCACGGCGCCCGTGGCCCCGGTCAGCGAAAGCCATCCCGCGGTCTTCAGGAGGAACTTCCACCAGCGCTTGGAGGGGACGCCGTCGAGCACCAGCTTCGAGCGGCTGCGGTCAGCGGATTTAGGGTCGGACATACGCGTTTCTTTTGTGCCTCGCGGGCGTCAGGGCACCAATGCGGCCCGCTTGAGCACATCTCGGAGCTCGACGGCGAGGGGAGCCTCGACAGCCACCTTCGCGCCGCCTTCGGGATGCGGGAATTCGATGCGCTCGGCGTGCAGGAACAACCTTTTGAGCCCCCAGCGCGCCCGCACGTCGCGGTTGAAGGCGAAGTCACCGTACTTCTTGTCCCCAGCCACCGGATGTCCGATGGCCGCCAGATGCCTTCTTATCTGATGCGTGCGCCCGGTCTCGATGGCGCAGGACAGGAGCGCCGCCTCGCTCGACTGCTTCACGACCTTCCACCGGGTGACGGCCGCCTGCATGTTCACCCCTCGACGGGCCTTGGACTCGGCCGTCTGTTGGTGTTCTGACAGCGGCAGGTCGATGACCCCGGAGTCCCGGGGCATCTTCCCCTTCACCAGGGTGAGATAGCGCTTGCGGGACAGGCCGTGGGTGAAGACCTCGGTGAAATGCACCATGGCCGGGCGCCGCTTGGCCACCAGGATGACGCCGGAGGTCTCCCGGTCCAGCCGGTGTGCGGGCGAGGCCGCGAAGTCGTTGCGGACGGCCTTGGGCCCCAGGTAGGCGCGCACGTAGTCCACCAGCGTTCCGCCGGTGATGCCGCTGCCGGTATGGACGGCCATTCCGCTGGGCTTGTCCACGGCCATGAGCCAGTCGTCCTCTCGAAGGATGACCAACCGGCTGGGGTCCACCGGCGGCGGAGGCGGGTCCACTTTCGGACGTTCCGCCCCCACGAGCTGCTGCTCGTCGCCGCGGATGGTGAGCACGTCTCCTTCTGACAGCAACTGCTCGGGTTGCGCACGCTTCCCGTTCACCCGCACCTTCTTGGTGCGAATCATCTTGAAGAGGTGGCTCACCGGAACATTGGGGAGCCGTTTGCGCAGGTGCTTGTCCAGCCGCATCCCGGCGGTGTCGGCTTCGATTCGATACTCGATCATTTGTGCTGGCGCATGGACCAGACCATACGAATAATCCCGGGTCCATGGCGAAAGCCCCCAGTATCGAGAAGCTTCTTCAGAGTGGCTCGGCGGAATGGAACCGGATGCGGAAGTCCGGCCAGGTCGCCACCGACCATACCGGCGCCACCTTCACTCAACTGTTCTCCGCCAACACCGACCTGTCCGGGCTGGGCCTCATCGGCTCGGAATGGGACCGGTGCGACCTGTCCAAGGTCAACTTCCGGGACGCGGACCTTTCCAATGCCTACTTCCACGGCGGCCGGCTCCAGGACTGCGACTTTCGGGGTGCGAACCTCGAAGGCGCGACGTTCGAGAAGCTGAAGCTGCTGCGGTGCGACTTCACGGGCGCCAAGGGGCTCGACGACATCGAGATGGACGACGTGGACATGGACCGCGTCGTCGGTCTGGACGGCGAGGAGGCCCCGCCGCCTCCTCCGCCCCCCGCCCAGGGCATCACCGCCTTCACCCGTGAGCAACGGGAGAAGGCGCTGGGCGTACAGGCCGCCGCGGCGCTCCAGGGTGAGCCCGTTGGCGACGAGCTGCCCCCCTTCCGGCCCCAGGACCCTCCTGGCTCGCTCTTCTTTCGGGCGCTGAAGCGGATGGGCGTGCCCCCGCTGTGGGTGCTGGACG
Source organism: Myxococcus sp. CA005 (assembly GCF_006518205.1). Taxonomy (NCBI): domain Bacteria; kingdom Pseudomonadati; phylum Myxococcota; class Myxococcia; order Myxococcales; family Myxococcaceae; genus Myxococcus; species Myxococcus sp. CA005. The sequence goes on from NZ_SRLV01000074.1 coordinate 21,465, forward strand.
TGCCGGGCCTGCGCCCGCTCCTGCCGCAGCGGCTGCCCCCGGGCAGCTCGATGGAGACGCTCTACCGTGAGGCGGTGAAGACGCGGCTGGAGAACAAGAAGCCCGCGGCGGATCCGGCGGTGGTGGACCGCGCGCAGAAGGCGCTCCGCATGGGCGCCAAGGACGCCCCGGTGGCGGCCATGTACCTGCGCGAGGTGGGCGTGCTGCCCCTGTTCCGCTTCTCCGCGGCGCAGGTGCTGAAGGGTGCGCTGCGGGAAGAGGTGGAGGTGGATGACCTGACGGGCTCCATCGACCCGCGCACCACGGGCGCGCTCCTGGAGCTGCGCTTGACGCACGAAGTCGTGGAGCACCTGCAGGAGGCGCGGCGCCGGCTGGCGGCCACGCAGCTCTACACGTCGCTGCTGGAGGCGGGCTTCAACCCGGAGAACAACTGGGACGAGGCGCTGGAGTCGAGCGACGCGTCGATGGAGCTGGCGCAGCTGGCCACGGGTGAGGACCGCAATGCCCTGCTGGAGGGCTTCCAGGTCTTCGCGGCGCTGCCGGACGAGGCCCGGCTGCGGCGGCTGGCCTACCTGGCCGAGTCCGTCACCAACCTGGAGCTGGTGAGCCGGCTGCCGGAGGGCATGGAGCCGTCATGGCTCACGGGCCCCGAGACGCGCGAGTGCCACGAGCGGGAGATGACGTACGTCCAGTCGCTGAAGGCGGAGGAGATTCCCGCCAAGGTGGCGGCGCTGGCGAAGGAAGAGCTGGGCGTGCCCGAGGGTGAAGTTCCCGAGGAAAGCGACGGCGACCTTTTCGTCCACCTGCGCTGTGACGTGTGTGGCAAGGAGAAGCTCATCGTCCAATCACCGGAGGAGTAACCGTCCGGTAGAGGCCGAGGCCCGCGGGGCCGCGGGGTCCGGGATACGCTCCCGGACCTGGCGGCCCCGTGGTGTTTCTGAAGCACGGGTTCGCGGTGCTACACGCCGGACGAAGGCAGCACGTACGTCACCGGCCTGGGCAGCACCACCTTCACGGTGTCTCCCGCGCGGATGATGCCGGGGCGCTCCACCCAGGCCACCAGGCCCCGGCGCTGCCATGCGGCCTTCACGAAGCGGCTCGCCAGCTTCTGCACGTCCGGATGATGGGCCTCGATGACGCGCCCGGGGCCGATACAGGGCTCGTTCTCCCCTTCCACCACCAGCGTCGTGTCCTCCGGGAAGAACAGCCGCGTGCCCGGTGGCAGGTGCGTCAGCCGCGGCACCCCCGCCACTTCCAGGTTCGCCCCCAGCCATGACGCCAGCACGCGCGGAATGCCGAGCGTCTCCGCGACCTGGGCCAACTCCTCGCTCGACACCAGTGAGAACTGCCGCGTGTTGCGGATGGGCGTCCCCTTGGGGAACCACGGCGTGCGCACGTCCGCCGCCCGCGTCAGGCCCGCGTGGCGGTCACCCTCCAAGCCCTCGAAGGACACCCGCGCCTCGGGCAGCTCCTTCGTGACGAAGCTCTTGCGCTCGGTACACACGAGGACGCGCACGATGCGTCCTTCCCACTGCGGCGTCTTGCGTGCCATCGCTCCCCTTCTACCGAACCCAGCCTTCCACCGCGCGTCAGAACAGTCCGAGCTGCTGCGGCTTCCCGCCCAGCGGGCGCGCATCCATCCCCGCGTCGCGCAGCGCCTGCGCCAGTTCCTCCGCGAAGCCGTGGCACGTCAGCACCTCCCGCGCCCCCGTGGACTTCGCGTAGGACACCAGCCCGGGGAAGTCCGCATGGTCCGACAGCGGGAAGGCCACGTCCGCGCCGTACCGTCGCACCGCGCCCCGGTCCACCGCCCAGCCCGTCAGCACCGCCGTCGCCCGAGGCCACAGCGGCGCCAGCGCCCCGCCCCGCGCGTGGTGCGGCGGGAAAAAGAGCACCTCGCCCGGCTCCACCTTCCCGTCGTAGCAGCGCAGGTTCTCAATCGGCACGCCCAGCTCCGCGTAGAGCTGCGCCACCTCGTAGATGGAGGAATGCGCCACCAGCGGGAAGCCGCGCCCCGCCAGGTGCTTCATCGCCTCCTGGCTCTTGCCCAGCGGATAGCCCAGCAGCACCGGCACCGCGCCGCGCTCAAGCTGCATCCGCAGCCACGTCTCCACCTGCCCCAGCACCTCCGGACGCGGCGGGAAGCGGTAGCGCGGATGGCCGAAGGTGGACTCGATGACGAGCGTGTCGCACTCCGCCACCTCCGTCGCCTCGGCGGTGAGCGACGGCGCCACGTTGAGGTCCCCGGTGTAGACGATGCGGCGCCCATCCGGCCGCGTCACGCGGAGCTGCGCGCTGCCCAGGATGTGCCCCGCCGGCAGCAGCTCCAGCACCAGCGGCCCCAGCTCGAAGGGTTGCCGGAAAGGCACCTCGCGCGGCTCACGCACCGGCCCCAGGCGATGCGTCATGAAACGCAGCGTCGCCGCCGTGGCGATGGTGCTCTCGTGCCGGGCAATGTGGTCCGAATGCCCATGACTCACGAAGCACAGCGGCGACTTGCGCTTCGCATCCAGGGACAGGGGGGTGCCCGTCAGGTGCATCCCGTTTCGCCGCAGCTCCACACTCATGGGAAGGGCCCCGGGTATAGCGCGTCCACTCGTCGGTGGCCGCCTTCACTTCACCACCCTGCCCGCCCGGCTGGTGGACAGGCCCCAGATGGCTGCACGCATGCCCCGCGGCAGGGCCGCTACCGCGCCGGCGCCCTCGCACGCCACCACACCCAGGCCGCCGCACCCACTTCCGACATCAACACGCCCGACAGGATGAGCGCGCCGCCCAGCCACTCCCGAGGCCCGAGCGTCTCGTAGCCCAGCAGCACCGAGTACAGCGCGGCGAACACCGACTCCAACGAGTAGATGAGCGCCGCGCGCACCGCCGTGGTGCGCGCCTGCCCCCATGTCTGGAGGCTGATGGCCACCGCGCTGGCGAACACACCGCAGACGAGCACCGCCCCCACGAAGGACGGATGCCACGCCACGCGCCGCTCCACGAAGGGCAGGCACAGCGCGGACAGCAGCGCCACCGTCCAGAGCTGCACCGCCACCAGCCCCATCACCCCCTGCTTCGGCGCATGCCGCTCCGTCATGAGGATGTGGCACGCGTAGGCCACCGCGCCGCCCAGCGACAGCACATCTCCGGACGACAGGCCACCACTGCCAAGCCCCCCGTCCGGCTGCGTGAAGAAGTAGAGCCCCACCGCCGCCACGCCCACCCCCAGCAGCGAGGTGAACTTCGGCGCCTTCCGATAGAGCACCATCGACAGCAGCGGCACCAGCAGCACGCACAACCCGGTGATGAACGCCGAGCGCGAAGGCGTGGTGGTGGTGAGCCCCACCGTCTGAAGCGAGAACCCCAGGAAGAGGAAGGTGCCTAGCATCGAGCCGATGCGCAGGTTGCGCGCGATCAGCACCTGCCTCCCCGCCAGGACGCTCAACACCACCGCGCCCACGATAAAGCGCAGCGTGAGGAAGCTGAACGGGTCGCCGTGCCCGAGCGCGTCCTTCACCACCACGAAGGTGATGCCCCAGAACGAAGTGATGAGCGCCAGCGCCCCATCCGCGCGAAGTCGCTGCGACCGCGACGAGGGCTCCGTGCCTCCCCCCAGCATGTCGGACGTCGAGGTGCTCATATCGCGCGGTCCACCGGAGAGGATGACGCCGGGCTCGCCAGGTGACGTCACGGCGGCCACGGCCGCGGGCTTTTTGACGCAGCCAGGGCGGCCGCGCAACCTCCGGCGGCGCACCTACAGGGTGCGCTCGACGACGACCAGCCGCTTGGAGCGGCCCGTGGCATCCCAGGCCTCGTTGGCCTGCTGGGTCAGCGTGGCGTCCGCTCGCCGGAACGCCAGCCGCTCGAACGTGCGCAGCGACGCCGTGTTGTCATCGTCCACGTCCGCGAAGACGTGCGACTGCCCCTGGCGTCGGGCCTCCTCCATCAGGCACTCCAGCAGCTCCGTGGCCACGCCCATTCGCCGCACGCGGGGCGCCACCACCAGGGAGCGCACCCAGACCCCCTCCAACTGCAAGCCCTCCTGCCGGTAGGAGTCCACCCAGGCGAAGCCGTGAATCCGTCCCTGGGCGTCGAAGGCGCCCGCCGCTGCGCCCCGGCGCTCCGCGTCCTGCAAGCCCCAACGCTCGCGCAGTTGACGGCGCAGGAAGCCCGGAGACACCACCAGCCGCTCACTGGCGAAGGCCAGGAGCGCGTCCAGGTCACCGGCCGTCAGGAGCCGCACCTCCAACGGCCCCACCAGACGGCGACGAAGCGGCAGCGACCATCCGGCGAAGAGGAAGTCCCACACACCCCGAGACACTAGCCGGGTCCGAGGCCAGGCCCACGCCGTGGATGCGGCCTGCTGCGCCAGCCGCAGCGCCGGACGCAGCGGTCTGGGCAGTGGAACCACCCAGCGGCCCCTGCGGATGGCCACCACCCGGCCCAGCGTCACGCCTCCCGGGGCGTCCTGGGGCCCCAGCAGCGAGGCCGTCCGCCACGGCCGCGTGGACACCACCACGTGCGCCACCAGCTCGCGCCCCTGCCGCATCAGCGCGACGTCCCCGGTCGCCAGCGAGCCCGGGCCACAGCGCATCACTCGCACCGAGTCCCCAGCCCGCAGCAGCGGAAACAGGCTTCGCCCCGCGCCACGCACCCACAGCCGATGCCCCGGAGGCAGTGCCTCCAGCACGTCCAACAACACCTCTGCGGAGGAGGATCTGCGCGAAGGCATGCACCCAGCCTCACGTGCTCCCCGGCCCTTGGGAGCACTCGCGAAATCTACCTGTTGCCCGGTACACACACCAACCGCTGGCGGTGCCGGACGGCCTCCGCGCGTTCCCCGCGAGCCTCCGGAGCGAATAAGAGGAGGCCGCGCGTGAAGTGGGAGGAGGCGGCCATGGACGCAGCACAAGAAGGTTCAATGGCGCCTCGGCCTGGCTGGTGGAGCCGCCACTGGCGCTGGGTCCTTCCGCTGGGATGCCTGGGGCTGCTCGCCTCGTGTATCGGCCTGGGAGTGCTTGCCACGTACCTGGGCTTCTCCTCCCTGGGGCAGTCCGACGCGCACCAGGAAGCCGTGGCCATCGCCAGCGGCGACGCGCTGGTGCAGCGCGCGCTGGGGACGCCCATCGAAAGCGGCCTGCCCCGGCGCAGCTCCGTGCAGAGCCGCAACGGTGTCTCTCGCGCGCAGTTCTCCCTCCCGCTCGAGGGACCCGACGGCAAGGGCACACTGCATGCGCAGGGTGAGAAGCGCGGAGACGGCCCCTGGCAGTTCAGCCACCTCATCGTCGCCCTGAGCGACGGCACGCTCATCGATCTGCTCCGAGCCGAACCGCCCAAGCGCCCCGAGCTGCCACTGCCCGCCGAGCCGCCTTACGCGGACGAGGCCCCGGAGCCCGGAGAAGTGGCGCCGCGCGACGCGGGCCGCGACATCGAGCTGTGAGGTGAAAATGCGAAGGGGCGGCGCGGGGAGGTCCCCACGTCGCCCCTTGCGTCAGGGCACGTCCGTGCCCTCCGGTACTACTTCAGCTTCGCCAGCTCCGCGCGCAGCTCGGGCAGCACCTTGAAGAGGTCCGCCACCATGCCGTAGTCCGCCACCTGGAAGATGGGGGCCTCGGGGTCCTTGTTGATGGCGACGATGGTCTTCGAGCTCTTCATGCCCGCCAGGTGCTGGATGGCGCCGCTGATGCCCGCCGCGATGTAGAGCGCCGGAGCCACCACCTTGCCCGTCTGGCCGACCTGCAGGTCGTTGGGAACCCAACCCGCGTCGCACACCGCGCGGGACGCGCCCACTGCGGCGCCCAGGTCGTCCGCCAGGCCTTCAATCTCCTTGAAGTCGCCCTTGGTGCCGCGACCACCGGAGATGACGACGCGAGCCTCGGTCAGCTCGGGACGCGCGCTCTTCACTTCCTTGAAGTCGACGAACTTCGTCTTGGAGGCCTCGACCTTCGGGCTGAAGGTCTTCACCTCGGCGGCGCCCTGACCGCCAGCGGCGGCGGGGAACTCGGTGGCGCGCAGGGTGAGCACCTTCACCGGCGTGGTGAGCTTCACGTCGGCGAAGACGTTGCCGGCCCACATGGGACGGGTGAAGGTGATGTCCGCGCCGCTGCCGTTGATGGCCATGACGTCGGTGGCCATGGCGGCGCGCAGACGGCCGGCCACGCGGGGCAGCAGGTCCTTGCCCTGCGCGGTGGACGCCATGCCGATGTAGTCCGCCTTCAGCTCCTGGGCCAGGGCGGCGATGGCGGGCGCGTAGGTCTCCGCCAGGTAGTGCTCCAGCTCGGCGGCGGCGCCCAGGTGGACGGCCTTCGCGCCGTAACCCTTGAGCTCGTCAGCGACCTTCGAGGGGTCCTTCCCCACCAGGGCGATGTGAAGCTCACCACCGGCCTTCTCCGCGAGCTGCTTACCGGCGGAGATGGCGTTAAGGGTGGCCTTGCGGAGGTTCCCGTCCGGCTGCTGCTCGGCGACAATGAGAACGATAGGCATTTGGATGACTCCGTAGAGAGTGTGCGGAAGGGCCGCTCAGACGACCTTCGCCTCGTTGTGCAGCTTCTCGACCAGGGCAGGAACGTCCGCGACCTTGATGCCGGCCTTGCGCGCCGGGGGCGCGGACATCTTCAGGACCTGGATGGCGGGGGTGACATCCACGCTCAGCTTGGCCGGCGTCAGCTCCTCGATGGGCTTGCTCTTCGCCTTCATGATGCCCGGGAGGCTGGCGTAGCGCGGCTGGTTGAGGCGCAGGTCCGTGGTGACGACGGCGGGTAGCTGGCACTCCACCGTGGCCAGCCCGTTGTCGACCTCGCGAATCACCTGCACGCTCTTCTTGTCGGCGGAGACGACGATGGCGGGAACCTTGTTCTTCTCCTGCTCGCTCTCCATGGACTCCACCTTGGAAGCGAACGTGGCCTGGCCCCAGCCGAGGAACTCGGCGAGGTACTGGCCCACCTGGTTCTGGTCATCGTCGATGGACTGCTTGCCGAGGATGACGAGGTCCGGCTGCTCCTTCTCCACGACCTTCTGGAGCAGGGCCGCGATGCCGAGCTGGTCCACCGGACCGGTGTGGTTCACCCACACGGCGCGGTGCGCACCCATGGCCAGCGCGTGCCGGAGCTGCTCCTGCACTTCCTTGCCACCGATGGACACCACGACGACCTCGCCCTGGTGCTTCGCGACGAGCCGAAGTCCTTCTTCGACGCCGATTTCATCGAAGGGGTTGATCTTGTACTTCAGCCCCTCCTGAACGATGCCCGAGCCATCCGGCTTGACCTTGATCTTCGACTCGGGGTCTTCCACGCGCTTGGCGGTGACGAGGATCTTCACGGCGGTGCTTCTCCTTACGGGGAGGAGTTTGGAATCTGGAAAAAACTGTCTGGGTTAATAGGCATTGGCGCGTCGCAGCGGCAATGGGAAACGGCCGCCGGACGCGGTGCCGCGGCGCTACTTGAACAGTTCCCGCGCGATGACGAGCCGCTGGACCTGGCTGGTGCCCTCGTAGACCTGGATGAGCTTGGCGTCGCGCATCAGCTTCTCCACGGGGTACTCCTTGATGTAGCCGTAGCCGCCGTACACCTGGACGGCGTCGGTGGCGACCTTCATGGCCATGTCCGCGGCGAAGCACTTGGCGTAGCTGGACTGGAGGGAGTTGCGCTTGCCCTCATCCAAGAGCCACGCGCTCTCGTAGGTGAGCATGCGCGCCGCGTGGGTGTTCATGGCCATGTCGGCAATCATGAACTGGATGGCCTGGTGCTCGATGATGGGCTTGCCGAAGGTGCGGCGCTGCGTGGAGTACTCCATGGAGTGCTCCAGCGCGGCGCGGGCGATGCCCACGGAGAACATGGCCGTCAGCGGGCGGCTGTTGTCCAGCGTGGCCATGGCGATGGCGAAACCCTGACCCTCTTCGCCAATGCGGTTGGCCACCGGAACGCGCACGTCCTCGAACGTCAGCGACACTGTCTCGCTGGCGCGCTGGCCCATCTTGTTCTCGTGCTTGCTGACGGAGAGCCCTTCGGGGCGGCCCTCCACCACGAAGCAGGTGATGCCCTTGTGCTTCTTGCCCTTATCCACCGTGGCGAACACCGTGTACTGGCTCGCCTGGCCACCGTTGGTGATGAAGCACTTGGCGCCGTTGAGGACGTAGTGGTCTCCGTCCAGCCGCGCCGTGGTCTGCATGTTGGCCACGTCACTGCCGGCCTCGGGCTCCGTGAGACAGAACGAGGAGAACTTCAGCTTCTCCGTGAAGGGCGTGAGCAGCCGCTTCTTCTGCTCCTCGGTCGCGTGGAGGATGATGGGGAGGTTGGCTAGGTCGTTGGCGATGATGGACGTCGCCACGCCCGCACAGCCCCAGCTCAGCTCCTCGGCGACGATGGTCTGGTCCAGATGGGACAGGCCCACGCCGCCGTACTCGGCGGGTATCGCCATGTTGAGCAGCCCCAGCTCCCACGCGGTCGTCAGCAAATCGAGTGGGAAGGTGGCCGTCTCGTCGTAGTGGGCGGCCTTCGGACGCACCACTTCGCGGGCGAACTTGCGTGCCGCGTCCTGCAGCGCGCGCTGGGCGTCGGTGAGCTGGAATTCCATGGGGACCTCGTGACGGGTTCGGCTCGTTGACTCGGGAGTCAACGAATACATGCCGCGGCGCGAAATCGCCAGTGCAACCCGCCGGGAACCGGAGGAGGACGGGCTCCATTTTTCTCAAAAAAACAGGCCCCAACCCCGCAGAGGGATTGGAGCCATGGAAACCGCCGTTAGCCTGTATTTCCCGAGGGTTATTTGGCCGCGGGCGGCTTGGCGGCCTTGGGGACCTTCTCCCAGTCGGCCAGGAACTTCTTGATGCCGGCGTCGGTGAGCGGGTGGTTCGCCAGCTGGGTGATGACGTTGTAGGGCAGCGTGGCCACGTCCGCGCCCAGGCGGGCGGCCTGGAGCACGTGCACGGGGTTGCGCACGCTGGCCACCAGCACCTGCGTGTTGAAGTGCTCGTAGTTCCGGTAGATTTCCAGGATGTGGGAGATGAGCTCCATGCCGTCCTGGGAGATGTCATCCAACCGGCCCACGAAGGGCGACACGTAGGTGGCGCCGGCCTTGGCGCACAGCAGGGCCTGGTTGGCGGAGAAACACAGCGTGACGTTGGTGCGGATGCCCTCGGCGGTCAGCGCCTTGGTGGCCTTCATGCCCTCCACGCCCATGGGAATCTTCACCACGACGTTGTCGTGGATCTTCGCCAGGGAGCGGCCCTCCTTGATGAGCTCGTCCGCTTCCATGGACACACATTCGGCGCTGATGGGGCCATCCACGATGGAGCAGATTTCGCGGATGGTCTCCTCCAGGCCCCGGCCCACCTTGGCGAGCAAGGACGGGTTGGTCGTCACTCCGTCCACGCAGCCCATGGCGTGGGCCTTGCGAATCTCCTCCACGTCGGCGCTGTCGATGAAGAACTTCATCTCGTCCCTCTCTTGAAGGTGGAATGTGCCCCGGCCAATGGAGGCCGGGCGAGCAGGCGCGTAACCGATGCCCCCCCATGCGTCAAGGGTGGCCACCGCGGAGGGGCGGAGGTAGAAGGCCGGACACTGAACATGGCCCGCCCTTCCCGCTCCGCCGCCAAGAAGCCCCGCCTGCGCGCCCTCCCCGGCCGTCCCGCACAGCCACCTGCCGTCCTCCCCGACGCGGAGGCCACGCTCGCCTACGCGCGGAGCGTGCTGGAGGCCGAGGCCCGCGCCATTCTCGGCGTGACGGAACGTCTGGGAGACGACTTCCTGCGCGCCGTGCAGTTGGTGCGCGACTGCCGGGGCCAGGTCATCGTCACTGGCATGGGCAAGGCGGGCCACATCGGCCAGAAGCTGTCCGCCACGCTGGCCTCCACGGGCATCCGCTCCGTGTACCTCCACCCCGCCGAGGCCGTGCACGGAGACCTGGGCCGCGTGGGCCGGGGCGACGTCATCCTCGCGCTGTCCAACAGCGGCTCCACGGAAGAGCTGATTCGCCTGCTCCCCTCCTTCAAGCGGATGGAGACGCCCGTCATCGCCCTCACCGGCGACGCGAAGAGCCCGCTGGGCCGCGGCGCGGACGTGGTGCTGGACATCGGCGCCATCGCGGAGGCCTGCCCCATGGGCCTCGTGCCCACGGCCTCCACCGCCGCGCTGCACGCGATTGGCGACGCGCTGGCGATGACGGTGCTGCGCTCGCGCCCCTTCGGCACGGAGGACTACGCGCTGCTGCACCCGGGCGGGAAGCTGGGGCGCTCCGTGCAGCGCGTCTTCGAGCTGATGCGCACCGGCAACGCCAACCCGCTGGTGCGCGACACCTCGCCCCTGTCCGCGGTGGTGGGGGTGATGACGAAGACGCCGGGCCGTCCGGGCGCCGCGTGCGTGGTGGACAAGGCAGGGAAGCTGGTGGGCATCTTCACCGACGGCGACTTGCGCCGCCGCGTGGAGGCGGGCCTCACCGACTTCACCGTGCCCGTGCGCGAGCTGATGGGGAAGAACCCGCGCTGCGTGACGCCGGAGACGCTGGTGCTGGCCGCCGCCACGCAGATGCGCGAGCTGCGGGTGGACCAGCTCCCCGTGGTGGACGTGGAGGGCCGCGCCGTGGGCCTGCTCGACGTGCAGGACCTGCTGGCCGCGAAGTTCGTCTGAGGCGTGGGCCGCGGAGGGCCGCCGCGCGGTCCTGCTGAACGCGCAGGACCCGCCGGCCGCGAAGCACTTCTAGCGCGCGGGCGCTACTTGCCCAGCTTCGCCTGGAGGCTCGCCTTGTTGGGGTAATCCGGCGCGTCGGTGGCGAGCTTCTCCCAGAGCGCCTTCGCGCCCTTGTCGTCGCCCTTGGCCTTGAGCGTGTCGCCCAGCGTCTCCACGGAGAGCGGGTCGGTCTGCACGGCCACGCCCCACACGCGCACCGCCATGGGACGCTCCAGGGACACCAGGGCCCAGGCCATGCCCGCCTTCGCGCGCCCGTTCTCCGGCTGGAAGGGAACCACGCGCGTGTAGTTGGCGAGCGCTTCCTGGTACTGGCCCTTCGCCAGGAGTTCCTCGCCCTCGTCCACCAGCTTCGCCAGGCCCTGCTCCAGCTCCGGCGTGCGCTCGGTGCCCTTCACCGCGTCCACCATCTCCTGCGACAGCGGCCGCGGCGCATCCGGCGCGGCGGCAGCGGGCGCCTGCGACAGGCGGATGCGGCGGTCCTCCGCGCGCGAGGCGAGCAGCTGCTTGCGGCCCCCCGCTTTCACCGTCTCCTCCACCAGCGCCACCATCCGCTTCGCCATGGGCGCGCGGAACGAATCGGGGTACGTGGTCGCGACCGCCTCGAAGCCCTCGCCCGCCTTCTTCAGCGCCGCCACGTCGTCGCCCTTCGTCTCGAAGAGCAGCGCCGCGCGCGCGTAGAGGGCCTCCTCATGCAGGGGCTCCACCTCCAGCACGGCGTCGTAGGCCACCAGCGCCTTGCCGCTGTCGTTGGACAGGTAGAGCGCATTGGCCTGCATCACCGCCACGTCCAGCACCGGCGCCAGCGCCGCGCGCGCGCAGGCCGCCGCGCCCGCGGTGTCACCCTTCTTCGCGCGCGCCTGCGCGGCGGCGCCCATGTCCTCCACCGGCATGTTCGGGGTGAAGCCGCAGCCCGCCGCCTCCGCGGTGGGCACCGTGGCCTTGCCCAGCTTCTTGCGCTGCGCCAGGAACAGCTCCCGCGTGGGCTGGGCGCGCGCCAGGGCCTGCTGAAGGTAGGTGCTGGCCTCCGCGTTGCGGCCATTCACGTAGTACAGGCGGCCCAGCGACGCGGCGATTTCGAAGGTCTTCTCACGGTCCGCCAGCCCCTCCGTGGAGTCGAGCTGGCGCAGCAGCTCCTCCGCGGACGGCGGCGCCCGGCCCGTGCCCGACATGGGCGGGTGGCCTGGGGGCAGTTGCTCCGGGCTGATGCTGGGAGCCGCGCCCTCCGTCGGCGGGTGGCCCTCCGGCATGCCAGAGGTGGCGGGAGAGGCCGTGGTCCCCGGAGGGATGACCGGGTGGCCGGGAGGCAGCGTCGAGGGCTGGGCGGTCAGCAGCGCCGCGGTGGCCAGGGCAAGGGACAGGTTCATGTGTCGTTGCTCGAGTAGCTCGCTTCCGGCCACCACGTGGCCTCGCTCCTGCGGACATCCTGCGGGGCGAGTTTCCCGAGGAGCTCCTTCACCGACATCCCCAGTACCGGATGACGCAGGTGGGGCGCCAGTTCAACGAGCGGCTCCAGGGCGAAGCGGCGCTTGTGCAGCTCCAGGTGGGGCACCTGGAGTGTGGGGTCGGCCACCACCTGTCCCTCCCAGAAGAGGATGTCCAGGTCGATGGTGCGCGGGCCCCAGCGCACCTCCCGGGTGCGGCCCAGGTCCTTCTCAATCTGCTGAAGGATGCAGAGCAGCCGCTGCGGCGGCAGGCCACACTCCAGGGCCACCACCGCGTTGAGGAAGCGCGGCTGCGGCGGCCCCACGGGGGCGCTGTCGAAAAGCGAGGAGCAGTGGAGCACCGCCACCGCGTCGATGCGGGACAGCGCGGACAGGGCGGCGACGAGGTGATTCTCGCGCTCGCCCTCGTTGGAACCCAACCCGACGTAGACGGTGTCGCTCACGGCTCCATCTCAACAGGGTTCACCAGGGTTCCGATTCCCTCCAGCTCCACCTCCACCGTGTCCCCGGCCGACAGCTTCCCCACACCCGACGGCGTCCCGGTGCTGACGATGTCCCCAGGCAGCAGCGTCATGATGTGGGAGATGAACGACACCAGGCGCGCGGGACTGAAAATCATGTCGGATGTGCGGCTGTCCTGGCGCACCTGCCCGTTCACCCGGCACACAATGCGGAGGTCGGCGGGAGACAGGCCCGTCACCGCCCACGGCCCCGCGCACGCGAAGGTGTCGTAGCCCTTGGCGCGGGTGTGCTGAATCTCGCGGCGCTGGACGTCGCGCGCCGTCACGTCGTTGAAGCAGGTGAGGCCCCAGATGGCGCGCGCCGCGGTGGACTCGTCGGCGTTCTTCAGCTTCTCGCCGATGACGAGCGCCAGCTCCGCCTCGTAGTGGACTTCCTGGCTCGCCTTGGGGATGCGGATGGGCGAGCCCGTGCCATTGAGCGCCGTGGAGGGCTTGGTGAAGATGAGCGGCTCGGGCGGCACCGGCTTGCCCATCTCCTCCGCGTGCTTGCGGTAGTTCTGGCCGATACACACGACCTTGGACGCGTCCGACGGCACCAGCAGCGTCAGCGAGGACAGCGAGCGGTGGATGCCCGTCTCCTTCGCGCCAGCCCAGGGCGCGGCGGTGAGGACCACCACCTCGGAGCCTTCCACCCGGCCGTGGTGCGCACGGCCCTCATGCAGGAAGCGGCAGTAGCGCGCGGTCGTCATGAAGTCCTCTGGAAGCCGAGCACGTCGGCCATGTCATGGAGACCAGGCGCGCGCCCCGCCACCCAGCGCGCGGCCCTCAGCGCGCCAGCAGCGAACTGGTCTCGGTTGGTGGCGCGGTGCGTGAGCTCGATGCGCTCGCCCTCACCCAGGAAGTACACGGTGTGCTCGCCCACCACGTCGCCGCCCCGCAGCGTCTGCACACCAATCTCGCGCGCGGGCCGCGCGCCAATCTGCCCATGCCTCGCGAAGGTGAGGTCCTCCTGGGTGCGCCCCAGGGCCTCCGTCAGCACTTCCGCCAGCCGCAGCGCGGTGCCGCTGGGCGCGTCCTTCTTCATGCGGTGGTGCGCCTCCAGCACCTCCACGTCGAAGCCCGGCCCCAGCACCCGCGCCAGCTCCGCCGCCATGCGGATGACCAGGTTGACGCCCACCGACATGTTCGGCGCGGCGACGATGGGCACCGCCTTCGCGCTCTCCGCCAGCGCCGCGGACGCCTCCGGCGTGAAGCCGGTGGAGCCCACCACCAGGGCCACGCCGCGCGCGGCACACACCTTCGCGTGCGCCACGCTCAGCTCCGCGCTGGTGAAGTCGATGACGACGTCCGCCTGCGCGGCGTCCAGCGCGCGCTCCAGGCTGTCCACCACCGTCACGTCCACCGGGCCCAGCCGCGTCGCCACCCCGGCGTCCTGGCCCACCGAGGCACTGCCCGGCCGCGCCGTGCCTCCCACCACCCGCAGGTCTCCCGAGTCGAGCGCCAGGCGAAGCAACGTGCTGCCCATGCGGCCGGTGATGCCGGTGATGACGGTGCGAATCATGTCTGCCGCGCTCCAGGTAACGGCGGGATGAGGGAACGCTCAGCCCGTGAGCAGGCCCAGCTGGCGCAGGGTGTCGCGAAGCTTCGCGGCGTTGGGCTCGGTCATCTGCACCAGGGGCAACCGCACTTCGGGCCCGAACAATCCCATCACGTGCAATCCCCACTTCACGGGCGTGGGGTTGGATTCGATGAAGAGCAGGCGGTGCAACTCGTTCATCCGCACCTGGAGGTCGCGCGCCACCGCGATATTCCCCGCGCGCGCCGCCGCCACCAGGTCCGCCATCATCCGCGGCGCCACGTTGGACGACACGGAGATGACGCCCTTGCCGCCGCAAGCGATGAAGGGCAGCACGGTGAAGTCGTCACCGGACAAGAGCGTCATCCGGTCGCCGCACTTCTCCAGGATGTCGATGGCCCGAGGCATGCTGCCAGTGGCCTCCTTGAGCGCCACCACCTCGGGGATGTCACACAGCCGCAGCACGGTGTCGGGCAGCAGGTCCACGCCCGTCCGGCCCGGCACGTTGTAGGCGATGATGGGGAAGCCCGGGTGCGCCTTGGCCACCGCGCGGTAGTGCTCCAGCAAGCCCTCCTGCGTGGGCTTGTTGTAGTAGGGCGTGACGATGAGCGTGCCGTCCGCGCCCGCGTCGCGCACGCGGCGCACGCCGTCGATGGTCTCCGCGGTGCTGTTGGAGCCGGCGCCGCCCACCACCGTCACGCGGCCCTTCGCCTCCTCCACCACCACCTTCACCGCACGGGCCCGCTCGTCGGCCGTCATCGTCACGGCCTCGCCGGTGGTGCCCATGGGGACCAGCACGCTGGTGCCCCCTTCAATCTGCTGGCGGACCAGCGCCCGGTATGCGGGCTCATCGAGCGCTCCGTTGCGAAACGGAGTGGCCAGCGCCGTCATGGAGCCTTCGAAGGTCTTCATGCCGGCGCTTATACGTTCAGGCCCGCTCACCGCGCCAGAGATCCTCGACGCGCTCCCGCTCCCGGACCACGCGCCACGCCGCACCGTCCACCAGCACCTCGGCCGGGCGTGGCCGGGAGTTATAAGTGGACGACATACTCATGCCGTACGCGCCCGCGCTCATGAAAGCGAACAACTCGCCTGCTTGCGGAAGCACCAGGGGCCGTGCCTTCGCCAGCACGTCGGTGGATTCACACACCGGCCCCACCACGTCTACCTCCACCGCCTTGCCCCGCCGCTTCACCAGGGGCTGAAGGCCGTGGTGCGCCTCGTAGAGCGCGGGGCGCAGCAAGTCATTCATGCCCGCGTCCACCACCACGAAGTGCCGCGCTGGCGTCTTCTTCCGGTACAGCACGCGCGTGAGCAACACGCCCGCGTTGCCCACCAGCGCCCGGCCCGGCTCCAGGATGAGCGTGGCCCCGGTGGCACCCGCCGCGGCCAGCACGGTGCGGGCGTACTCCTCCGGAGACGGCGGCGTCTCGTCCAGATAGGTGATGCCCAGCCCGCCGCCCACGTCCAGGTACGCCAGCGGATGGCCCTTTTCCTTGAGCGCGGAATACAGGCCCGCCACCTTGGACAAGGCCGCGCGAATGGGCGCCGTCTGGGTGAGCTGCGAGCCGATGTGGCAATCCAACCCGGCGGCCAGCAGGCCCTTCATCTTCTTCGCGCGCGCGTAGAGGGCCACCGCCTCCTCGAACGGCACTCCGAACTTCGACGTCTTCAGGCCGGTGGAGATGTAACGGTGCGTGCGCGCATCCACGTCCGGATTCACGCGCAGGGCGAATGGCGCGCGGCGCCCCAGGCGGCGGCCCACGGCGTCCAGCGCCTCCAGCTCCTCGGCGCTCTCCACGTTGAAGAGGAGGATGCCCGCGGCCAGCGCCGCCTCCATCTCCTCCTGCGTCTTTCCCACGCCAGCGAACACCGTCTTCCCGGCGTCCCCGCCCACATGCCGCACCCGGGCCAGCTCGCCGCCGGAGACGATGTCGAACCCGCCGCCCCGCTCGGCGATGAGCCGGAGGATGGCCAGGTTCGAGTTGGCCTTCACCGAGTAACAGATGAGGTGCGGCCGGTCTCCGAAGGCCTCCGTCACCACCCGGATGTGCCGGGTGAGCGTGGCGGTGGAGTACACGTAGGTGGGCGTGCCCACGGACTCGGCGATGGCCGCCAGCGGCACATCCTCCGCGTGGAGCACGCCCTTGTGGTAAGCGAAGTGATTCACGGGACTCCCGCGTCCTCGGACTCCGTCGGTGACAGCGGCGTCTCCACCCCGGTCTCCGGCGTGGGAGACAGGGTGGGCCCCGACGGCTCCAGGGGCCCTCGCTCCGACTCAGGGGGCGGCGACTGCGTCTGCGTCGCGGGCGCTGGTGGAGGCCCGGGTGGCCGCGGGGGCCCCTTGATGCCACACGCCGCCAGCATCAGTGACACGCTGGCGGCCACGCACAGCCGCGCGAGGACCTTGCACATGACTAGAACTGCATCCCCAGCCACGCGCGGATGGTCTGCGGCGTGTCCAGGTCGTTGCGCAGCGTCGCGTCGAACTCCTGCAAGCCGCTCATCGGGAACAGGATGCCGTACGCGATGCCGGCGATGAACCCGTCCTCCGTCTTGTAGTCCGCGCCCACGTTGACCTCCAGGCCCAGCGCCTTGCGCGTGGTGGACGGCGTGGACTGCGCGTACATGGCCTGCGAGTAGATGACGCGGCCGTAGATGTCGAAGCCCTCGGTGATGGTGTACTTCGCCGAGGGGCGGACATAGAACGCGTCCGTCACCCCGACCAGCAGCTCGCGCCACAGGATGAGGTCGATGCGGTAGTCGCGGTTGAAGCGGAAGTTGCGGATGGCGTTGTCCCTGCAGCCGCCCGTGCCGCAGTCGTACTGCGGGCCCTCGAAGTCACCCGGCGCCGTCTGGCCGTTGGCGCCCGAACCCGGGCGGCCCGGCTGGTTGCCGAAGCCATACGCCTTGTCGCCGGAGGCGAAGCCCAGCTCCATGTTCAGCGACAGCTTCTGGTCCAGCAGCCGCAACTCACCCTGCGCCACGCCGCCGAACTGGGCCACGGTGAGGCTCTGGTTGAGCGTGGGGTCGTTGATGGCGCCCACGTCCAGCGCGCGGTTGCCGATGCGCCCCAACTGGGCGGCGGCCTCGAACTCCAGCCGCCAGTTCTTCTCCTCGTACTTCAGCCACAGGTCCGGCACGAACAGCGTCGCGTCCCGCGGGATGAAGCCGGTGTTCTGGCCATTCGTGGTGGAGCCGTCGTACTCCCACTTCTGGGTGCGGTAGGTGAAGTGCAGGCCGTACTGGAGCACGCCCTGGTTGTTGTCCAGCTTGGAGCGGATGACCTGGTCGGTGTCCCGGCGCGCGATGGCAATCACCCAACTGTGCGCGTCATCGGACTGGGTCAGGTCGATGGGCTCGCCCACGGTGCCACGCGTGTCGGTGACGCCCTCCGAGTTGAAGTCCAGCATCGGCGTCACGTACCAGCCCTCGAAGGGGTTGGTGACGAACTGGACGCGGTCCACGGTGTCGCCGAAGTCGCAGTCGAAGCAGGTGCCGTCGTTGCGCAGCATGCCCAGGCCCCACTGGCTGCCCATGCGGCCGAAGCGCAGGATGCCCACCGGCGTCTTCACCTCACCGTAGGCGCGGCGCAGCTTGATGGAGTCCTGGAGCGCGTCCGCCAGCGGGTCCTGGCTCTCGGAGAAGATGCCGAAGATGTTGCGCGTGTTGCCGGGCAGCAGCGTGTCCGGCATGGCGCCCATGATGAAGTTGTCCAGGCCGAGGACCTCCATCTTCAACGCCACCTGCTCGGAGATGTTGAAGGTGGGCGCCAGGCGCACGCGCATGGTGGCGAAGGACTGGGTGTTCTCCTGCGCGCTGCGAGGCGAGCGCGGGAAGAGCTCCCGGCCGGGCGCCTTGCCCAGGTCGAACTTGTAGAAGAGCGTGGGGCGGACGCGGAAGTAGCCGTCGAGCGTGAAGACCTCGAGCTTGCGCTTCTCCTCCGGGAACTCCTCGGCCCACTCGTCCGTGGCGCCAATGGACTGCTTGGCGGCCTCGGCGCGAATCTCCTCGCGAAGCTCCTCCTTCAGCGCTTCCAGGTCGTCACGGCTGACGCCCTCACGAGTGGAGGACACAGGCGCGGTCTCCGCGGGAACAGACTCCGCGGGGGCGGCTTCCGCGGGCGCGGGCGCGGGCGGGCTACCCTCCGGCACCGGCGTCTGAGCGGTGGCCGTGGACGAAGCGACGAGTAGCGCCGCCAGCAGGGCGTGAGACATGGGCAACGATCTCCAGGGCCACCTGGGGCGGCCGGGTCTGAAAGGCGGGCGATTCAAGCGACGGGACCAAGGGGTGTCAACGCTTACCAGGGCGGGCCTTCGCGCCGTCAACGGCCGGCGCCCCCG
Organism: Myxococcus sp. CA005; assembly: GCF_006518205.1. Classification (NCBI taxonomy): domain Bacteria; kingdom Pseudomonadati; phylum Myxococcota; class Myxococcia; order Myxococcales; family Myxococcaceae; genus Myxococcus; species Myxococcus sp. CA005. The sequence continues at coordinate 39,957 of NZ_SRLV01000074.1, forward strand.
CCTCACTTCGGCGTCCGTCCTCCGGCTGGCACCGGGGACAGAAGTGGGTGGTACGGCCTCCCTGGGTGAAGGACTCGACCCGGGTGCCACACTGGGAGCATGGGCTCCCCGCGCGGCCGTACACCTGGAATGGATTCTCCGAGCGCCCCTCCTCCAGGTACACCGGCTCCTCCCCCTCCTGCTCCTTGAGGCCGAAGTCGATGGTGGCGCGGATGGCCTGGACCAGGCGTTTCCACTCGTCCGGCGTCAGGGAGCCGGGCTGGCGCGAGGGGTGAAGGCCCGCGCGGAAGAGCGCCTCGGCGGCGTGGATGTTGCCCAGGCCAGAGATGCGCTCCTGGTCCATCAGCGCCACCTTCAGCTCCTTCCGGGAGGAGCCCACGGCCTGCTGGAGCTGCCCCGCGGTGAGGCCATCCGCCAGCGGATCCCTCCCCAGGATTCGCACCGCGTCCAGCTCCCGCAGGCGCGCGGCGGGCGCCGGCTCCAGGCGGCCGAACATTCGTGGATCGGAGAAGTGGATGACATGGCCGTCGTCCAGATGGAACCGGGCGCGGCTGTAGGGCGCCACCTGCCCCTCGGTGCGGCGGACGAACTTGCCCGTCATCCCCAGGTGCCCCATCAGCCCCTTACCGCCCTCGAAAGCGAAGAGCAGGTACTTGCCCCGGCGGACCAGCGACTCCAACCGGCCCGTGAGTGCGTCGAACTGCTGGCGCTCGGCGCCTCGGAAGATGCGGGTGTTCTCCGACTCGGCGCGCACGATGCGCCGGTCGCTGAACCAGCGCACCAGGTTGCGCCGCGCGATTTCGACTTCGGGTAGCTCTGGCATCCTGCGGGGCACATACACCGGCGGGCGTCCCCACGCACCGCCTACCTGCCGGGCAGTGAACACGGGGGTGGTGGCGGCGCGAAAGCCGGATGCCCGGATGCTTGCACCACGTAGCCCTTGAAGGCAGGTGCCGATGTGGGCCAGCGTCGCGCCTCCCGCGGAGCGACGCGGCGTAGACCTCTGGAAAGAAAGGCAGCACTCGTCATGCAGCGCATCCTCGTGGCGGTACTGGGAGTCACCCTGGCATTGGGCCTGTCGACGGGCTGCACCAAGCAGCGCATCTCCGCCGAGAAGGCCGTGGCCCGCACCCTCATCTCCGACGAGCAGGAGGAGCAGCTCGGCAAGCAGGTCAAGGCGGAGCTGGAGACGAAGGAGAAGATCAAATACGTGCAGAACGCGGCCGTCGTCGACTATGTGCGCGGCATCTCCACCAGCATCCTGAACCAGGCCTCCAAGGACCGGCCCGGGGTGAAGTGGAAGATCAACGTCATCGACGACCCGAAGACGGTCAACGCGTTCGCCACGCCCGGCGGCTACCTGTACGTCTACACGGGCCTCATCCTGGCCGCGGACACGGAGGCGGAGCTGGCCGGCGTCATGGCGCACGAGGCGGGCCACGTCGTGGGCCGTCACTCCGCGCGCGCCATGGTCAACCAGATGGGCCTGCAGGCCATCACCCAGGCGGCGCTGGGGCAAAACCCGGGCACGGTGGCGCAGATCGCCGCGTCGCTGGTGAGCGGCGGCACGCTGCTGGCGCACGGCCGCGGCGAGGAGATTGAAGCCGACGAGTACGGCGCCCGCTACGCCTCCGGGGCGGGCTATGACCCGCGGGGCCTCATCACCTTCTTCGAGAAGCTCCAGAAGGAGCAGGGCGACACGCCCGCGCTGATGAAGTGGCTGAGCACGCACCCCACCAACAGGGATCGCATCGTGAACATCCAGAAGATCATCTCGCAGAAGAACCTGCGGGGCAGCAACAACGGCCCGGGTGGGCTTCCCGCCATCAAGCAGGCCCTGGGCGGCAAGTAGCGCCCCAGCCCTCAGTGCAGCGTGGAGGAGCGAGGGTCCTGCTCCTCCACGGTCGGCTCGGGCTCCTGCCCCCGGGCCACACGGCGCCGCCATCGGAAGCGCGCCAGCTTCGACCGCATGGCACTGCTGGCGCTCTTGGCCGCGCCAGGCGTCTTCAGGGGCGGCTCCAGCGGCGCGGGCTCCCCGAAGCCGCGGGCGCCCTTCGACTTCCCCTCCACCGAGGCGTGCTCGAGGATGGCGTTGACTTCACCTCCGACGATGAAGATGAGCCCGGAGAGGTAGAGCCACAGCAGCAGCACCATCACGCCACCGATGGAGCCGTAGGTGACGTTGTACTTGCCGAAGTGCTCCACGTACTGCGTGAAGCCCCAGGTGCTCGTCAGCCACAGGCCCGTGCCCAGGACGGAGCCGGGGGTGATGTACTTGAAGCGCTGCTTCACGTCGGGCAGCAGGTAGTAGCAGAGCGCCAGCACCAGCATCACCAGTGACGCGGTGAAGGGCCAGCGCAACCAGGACCACACGAGGTGGAAGGCGTCCACGAGTTGCAGCTTGCCCGCCAGCCACAGCCCCAGCCGCCCACCGAGCAGGAACGCGGCGAAGGACAGCGGGATGAGCAGCGAGCCCAGCAGCGTCACCAGCATCGCCAGGCCCTGCGTCTTCCAGAGGGGCCGGGATTCAGAGACGTCGTAGGCCAGGTTGAGCGCGGTGCGCAGCGCATTCACGCCGCGCGACGCGGACCACAGCGTGATGACCAGACCGGCCGTCAGCAGCTTGGGCTGGGGCTGGTTGACCAGGGACTGCAGGTGGCCGGTGATGAGGCCCATCGCGTCCCCCGGCACCAGTGGACGGATGCGGTCCAACATCGCGTCCACCGCGCCCGGGGCGAACGGCAGGTACGCCACCAGCGTGACGAGGAAGAAGAGGAAGGGGAACAGCGAGAACAGCAGGTAGTACGACAGTTGCGCCGCGATGTCGGTGACGCTGTCCTCCTGGAACTCCCTCACGAAGCGCCGGCTGAACTCGCGCCAGGACAGGTGCTTGAGTCTGGGCAACCGCATGCTCGCCTCCTCGCTCCGAGTCGTACCGGGGCTCAGAAGGTGAAAACGGAAGCGCGCTTTGGCAGCAGACGGCCAGGCGGGCGCACGGCGTGTGGCCCGGTCGAATGACCTGGTGCGGTGTCGTCAGGCGACGTTGGGCGGGAGGTATCTGCCCAGCAGTGGACGGAGGCGGCCGCGCACCTCGTCGGGGATGCGGCTGCGCTCGGTGCCGATGGCCAGGGCCAGCGCGGTGTCGCAGCGGCAGATGGCGCGGGCTTCACCGATGCGAGGCAGCGCGCGGCGGATGAGCGCGGCGCCGCTGGCGGTGACGGCCTTCCGGTTGTGGGAGACCTGCGCCAGCAGGTCGTCATGCTCCTGCCCCGGCGCGCGCGGCTGCCACGAATCGTAGTCGGTGGGCAGGGCCACCATCGCGTAGTGGAGCTCCGCCTCCCGGGCGAGCCGGGCCTCGGGCATGCCCGTCATTCCCACCAGGTCCCCGCCCCAGGTGCGGTAGAGCATGCTCTCCGCGCGGGTGCTGAGGGACGGGCCTTCGATGCAGACGTAGGTGGCCTCGGCGTGCACGGTCGGCCCCAGCGGGTCCCTGGCGTGCTCCAGCACCTGACGCAGGGTGCCGCAGAAGGGGTTGCCCAGGTCCACGTGGACGGCGACGTCGTCGTAGAAGGTGCAGGGACGGCGGTAGGTGCGGTCGATGACCTGGTCCGGCAGGGCGAGGTGGAGCGGATGGATGTGCTCACGCAGGCTGCCCACGGTGCCGGTGGCGAGGACGTGGGTGACGCCCAGGACCTTCAGCGCGTACATGTTGGCGCGGTAGGGCGCGCGGGTGGCGTTGTAGACGTGGCCGGTGCCGTGGCGGGCGACGTAGGCGACGGAGACGCCGTCGAGCTCGGTGGTGACGATGGGGCCCGCGTGAGGACCGAAGGGCGTCTCCAAGATGTGGGACTCGCCCTTGCCGGGGATGCCCAGTGCCTGGGCCAACCCGGGGCTCCCGATGATGCCCACCCTGACAGCCATGTGCCTCCTCGTGGCGCGACCATCGCGCCAGGGGACCATAACGCGCCCCCCTCGCGCCGGAACCCCAGAAGACTGGTAGTTTTCGTAATCGCCATGCGAGCCCTTCTGATTCTTGGCCTGACCCTCGCCGCCGGCCCCGCCGCGGCCGCCGTCCCTTCTGGCTGCCAGGAGGACTACGCGACCTGCAAGGAGGACTGCTCCATCCAATACGGAGGCAGCGGGCGCACCATCAAGCAGCTCACCCACTGTCTGGCCGAGTGTCAGGAGAACGTGGGCCTGTGTGCGGACCGGCACTCGTCGCTGAAGGGGCTGCCCGCCGGGGTGGTGGCGGATCCGCCGAAGCGGCGGAAGGGAAAGAAGCTGACTCGCGAGGAGGACCCGTTCGGCGACGGGGATGCGCAGCCCACGCGCAAGCGCAACAGCCGCGAGGAGGACCCGTTCGGGGATGAGAAGCCCTCGGGCCGGCGGGACGGCTACCGCGCGTCGGAGTCCTCCGCTGCGGCGGAGCCTTCGCGCCGCGCGCCGGAGCCTGTGCCTCCGCCGCCTCCGTCCTCCGGTGTCGCGGTGGAGGCCACGCGAACGGGCGTGTACCGGGCGAGTGAATCGGACCCACCTCCGTCCCCTACCCCCGCAT
>NZ_SRLV01000075.1:0-44389 GCF_006518205.1 Myxococcus sp. CA005
CCCTCCCCCGTCCTCGGGCGGCGCCCTCGCGGAGCCCTCCCAACGTCGCTTCCACTGGCTGCCCCCCGTGGGGACGTGGAAGTACCACCTGCTGCTGAGCGCCGTGGCCCTATTCATCCTGGGGCCCCTGGGCGGCATCGCCGCCTCGTACATGAACTTCAGCGTGGGCTTCTTCGTCGGCGGCCAGGTGCTGGCCGGCATCCTCGGCAGCGCCGTCACCTACGGGTACGGCGCGGAGGGCAAGCACGGCGCCAACTACATGCAGACGATGGCCGCATCAGTGGCCTCGCTGTGCGCCATGTCCGTGCTCATCCAGTCCATGGTGTGGCTGGGCATGGAGATGCCCGCGGCCTGGCAGCTCATGCTCTTCGTCGGCTGCGTGGGCATGTTCGCCGTGGGCGTGGGCATGCTCTACACGCCGCTGCTCGTGGACAAGCTCCAGCTCGACTATCCGTCCGGGCTGGCGGTGGCCAACATCCTGCGCGCCCTCACGGACAAGCGCCTGCTCAAGGCGTCCATCTCCAAGCTGGGCGGCGGCACCCTGCTGGGCGCCCTGGCGGCGTGGATGACGGAGAAGGTGGCCTTCGTCTCCTCCATCGGCACCAGCGCGGCGACGCTGGGCGCGGGCATGATTGTCGGCAGTCGCATCACCGTCCCCGCCATCGTGATGGCCGTCATCGGCGCGGTGCTGGTGCCCACCCTCCGCGAGATAGGGTGGCTCGGCCCTCAGGATCCGTTCCGCAAAATCGGCTTCGTCATCGGCCTGGGGATGATTTGCGGCGCGGCCGTGGTGGACCTGTCGCTGCTGGCGGTCCAGGCGGCGAAGCGCATCCGCGAGCGGGCCTCGGCGAAAGACGAAGAGGAGGAGTCCTGGAAGAAGGTCAACATCCCCCGGCTGCTGGCCTGGGTGGGTGTCTGGGGCGGCGCGACGCTGGTGGTGGGCACGCAGGTGCTGAATCAGCCTGTCGGCTGGCTCCTCTTCGGCATGCTGCTCGCCCTGCTGTTCGTGCTCATCAACGGCATCTCGTTCGGAATCACCGACCAGAACCCCATCTCCAGCGCCTTCGTCATCTCCGTGCTGATGATGTCCATGATGGGCCTGCGCGTTCCGCTGGTGGGCATGATGGCCGCCACCATCCTGCTCATCTCCACCTCGGTGGGCTGCGACATGCAGCAGGACCGCTCCACCGGCTGGCGCCTGGGCACCAACCGCGTCACCCAGTTCCGCTATCAGGTGCTGGGCGTCACCATGGGCGCGCTGCTGTGCGTGGGCCTGGCGCGCGTGTTCATGACCGCCTACCCGGCGCTCACCATCAACCAGCTCGACAACCCCAACGCCGAAGTGGGCCAGTGGGGCTCCGCGATGACGTACAAGCTGGTGGGCGCCATCCGCGACCTCGGCTCGCTGTCGCAGGCCGTCGTGAATGCCCTGCTCCTCGGATTGGCCATCGGCTTCATCTACGAACTGCTGCGCAAGGTGGTGCGAGGCAACGCGCGCTACCAGCAGTACGTGAAGGGTTCCCGAAAGGGCTTCGCCGTCGGCTGGACGGTGGACGCCATCCTGCTTCCCAGTCCCTACGCGTCGTCGTTCGGCGGCTTCGTGGCGTTCCCGGTGTCGCTGTGGTTCGGCGCGGGCGGCATCGTGACGTCCGTCTGGAACACGTTCTCCAAGCGTGAAGAGCCCGCGGTGAGTGGCAGCCCGGGTGAAGGCGAGGCCCTTCCGGAGGACATGAGCACCATGTCCCTCATGGGCGGTGGCCTCATCGCCGGTGAGTCGCTGTTCTTCCTCATCGCCGGCCTCATCGGGCTCGCGTCGCTGTTGGCGTAGCAACACCTGCACGGGCCCTCCCAGTGGCGCAGGGTCCGTGCACGGGGCCGAGTTGACAATTCTCCGCGCCCCTCGCATCTTCTTCGCCGTGAGCTTCGTCATCACCACCACGACCACCGGCACCACGACTCGCTTCGGCGGGCGTGGAACCGTGCGCGTCACGTGGTGAGCTGACGAACGCACGGTTCCCTGCCCCGCCTTCTCCGGCCGGGGCAACCGTGCGCTCGCTCAGCGCTCCGACCGGATGGCGTTTCACCCTTCCGAATCGGAGACGAAGCAATGCTTGACGAACACGACCACCGCGCGCTGGGCCAACGCCTGGACCTCTTCCACCTGCAGGAAGAGGCACCCGGCATGGTGTTCTGGCACCCGCGCGGACTGGTGCTGTACCGGCTGCTGGAGGAGCACGTCCGCCAGCGCATGCGCCGCGAGGGCTACCAGGAAGTCCGCACCCCACAGCTCTACGCGCAACCCTTGTGGGAGCGCAGCGGCCACTGGGACAACTTCCGGGAGAACATGTTCCTGGTGGAGGACGGCGCGCGGCACCTGGGCGTGAAGCCGGTGAGCTGCCCCGGCCACATCGAACTGGTGCAGCGCATGGCGCCCAGCTACCGCGACCTGCCGCTGCGCCTGGGCGAGTTCGGCCTGGTGCACCGCGCAGAACCCGGCGGCGCGCTCCATGGCCTGTTCCGCCTGCGGCAGTTCACCCAGGATGACGGCCACATCTTCTGCGCCGAGCCGCAGGTGGTGCCGGAGGTCGTCCGCTTCGCCCGCTCGCTGAAGGACTTCTACGCGGGCTTCGGCTTCGACGACGTCCAGGTGGCCTTCTCCGGCCGGCCCGCGTCACGCGCAGGGCGCGATGAGCTCTGGGACAAGGCCGAGTCCTGGCTCCTCCTCGCGGCGAAGGAAGCGGGGCTCCAGTGCCACATGCAGCCGGGCGAGGGGGCATTCTACGGGCCCAAGCTGGAGTTCGTCCTGAAGGACCGGCTGGGGCGCGCGTGGCAGTGCGGAACCATCCAACTGGACCTCGTGCTGCCGGAGCGCTTCGACCTCCACTACGTCGACGCCTCCGGGGCCCGCGTCCGTCCGGTGATGCTTCACCGCGCGCTGCTCGGCAGCCTGGAGCGCTTCATCGGCGTCATGCTGGAACACCACGGCGGCGCGCTGCCGCCCTGGCTGGCGCCGCAGCAGGTGGTGGTGGCCTCCGTGGGTGAAGGCGCGGCCGACTACGCCGAGCGCTTCGCCGCGAAGCTCCAGGAGGCGGGCTGCCGCGCCAGCGTGGACCGGCGGGGTGAATCCCTGTCCCGCAAGGTCCTGGATGCCCACGCGGCGGGCGTCCCGTGGCTGGTGGTGGCGGGCGCACGCGAGGTGGCCGCGGGCAACGTCCGCCTGCGGCAGCGGGACGGCGCGCAGCGGGACGTCCCGTGGGAGGACGCCGCGGCGGAGCTCGTCGCATCGTGCCGTCCGGCCCCGAACGCCTGAGGGTGACACCAGGGCGCGGGCGGTGAGAAACGCCGCACCGCTCGCGCCCCGTCGCTTCAGACCTGCTGGAGCCGCTCCAGCACCTCGCCCGCGTGCAGGACTTCCTCTGGCACCGTGGCCAGGTCGTCCAGGCTCAAGAGCCCCACCGGCCGCCGTTCACCGTCCACCACCACGAGGCGCCGCACCATCTTCTCCTCCATCACCTTCTCCGCCACCTCGAGCGTCGCGTCCACGTCGCAGGTGATCACCGTGGCCGTCATCACCTCGCGCACGGGCGTGGTGTTCGGGTCCTGCCCCAGCGCCGCGGACCGCACCGCGATGTCCCGGTCCGTCAGCATGCCCACCAGTTGCCCACCCTCCAGCACCGGCAGGGAGCCGATGTTGCACGTGCGCATCCTCAGCGCCGCGGCCCGGATGGGCTCGCCCGCTTCGATGGTCTCCAGGTTCTTGGTCATCAGCTCGCCAATCCGCATTGCACGCTCCTCACTTGGCATGACGCCCCTCCCCACACCCGTTGAACCCCGGCGCCCCGCCGTCGCCTCCCGGATTGCGCCTGGCCCTGGAGCGAGGAGCCGGACAAGCACCCTCACACCTTGCTGCCCACCAGGCGCGACGCTGGGGCAGGATGCGCATCTGATGTGCGCGTGGGCCCCGGTCCGGGCCCGGACAAGGAGCAGGAAGGCATGGTCGACAAGCTCACCCTCAGCGACGACGAATGGCGCAAGCGCTTGAGCCCCCAGGAGTATGAAGTCCTCCGCCGCCAGGGCACCGAGCGGCCTGGCTCCGGGTGCTTCCTGGGCACGAAGACGCCCGGCACCTACGTGTGCGCAGGCTGCGGCAATCCCCTGTTCAAGGCGGGAACGAAGTTCGAGTCCGGCACAGGCTGGCCGTCCTTCACGCAGCCGGTGGCGCCCGACGCGGTGACGGAAATCCAGGACGTCTCACACGGAATGATTCGCACCGAGGTCCGCTGTGCGCGCTGCGATGGGCACCTGGGCCACGTCTTCCCCGACGGCCCTCCGCCCACCGGCCTGCGCTACTGCATGAACTCGGTGTCCATGAAGCACGTCCCCGAAGGCCAGCCGCTGGAGCTGGTCAAGACATAGCCTCCTCACGGAACGGGTGAGCGGGCCGGATGCTGTCCCGGCCCTGCTCCCCGCCCAGCGAACCCGCGGCGCTCAGCCCAGCCAGACGCGGGCGTTGCGGAACATGCGCATCCAGGGGCCGTCGTCGCCCCACTCGCGAGGCCGCCACGAGTGCTGCACGGAGCGGTGCACGCGCTCCGGGTGCGGCATGGTGATGGTGAAGCGCCCATCCCGCGTCGTCAGACCGGCGATGCCGTGGGGGGAGCCATTGGGGTTGGCGGGATACGACTCCGCCACGCGTCCGTGGTTGTCCACCCAGCGCGTCGTCACCAGCCCCAGCCCGTTGACGCGGGCGGCGTCCTCCACACTGGGGAACTCCGCGCGGCCCTCCCCGTGTGAGGTGACGATGAGCATCCGGCTGCCTTCCATGCCCTGGTAGAAGAGCGACGGCGTCTTCGACACCTCCACCAGCGACAGGCGCGCCTCGTACTGCTCGGAGGCGTTGCGCACGAAGCGGGGGAAGTGCTCCGCGCCCGGGATGATGTCCTTGAGCTGCGACATCATCTGGCAGCCGTTGCACACGCCCAGGCCGAAGCTGTCCGGCCGCGCGAAGAAGGCAGCGAAGGCGTCCCGCGCGCGAGGGTTGAAGAGGATGGACTTCGCCCACCCGCCGCCCGCGCCGAGCACGTCGCCGTAGGAGAAGCCGCCGCACGCCAGCACGCCCTTGAAGCCTTCGAGCGACACCCTCCCCGACAGGATGTCACTCATGTGGACATCCACCGCGGCGAAGCCCGCCCGCGTGAAGGCCGCGGCCATCTCCTGCTGGCTGTTGACGCCCTGCTCGCGCAGCACGGCCACCCGAGGACGAGCCCCCTTCGCGATGAAGGGCGCGGCCACGTCCTGGGCCGGGTCGAACGTCAGCTTCGGCGACAGACCCGGGTCCGACGCGTCACTCCTCGCGGCGGACTCCTGGTCCGCACAGATGGGATTGTCGCGCAGCTTCTGCATCTCGTAGCTGACGCGGGACCACGTGCGGCGCAAGGCCAACGTGTCCTCCGCCATCAACGTGTCACCGCCGTGGCGCACCCGCACCTGAAGCGCCGTCACCGGGCGGCCCAGCTCGTGGACATCCCGTGACAGGCCGTGCTGCGCCAGCACCTCGCGCACCCGCGCCACATCCGAGGCGCGCACCTGCACCACCGCGCCCAGCTCCTCGTTGAAGAGGGCCGCCGTCACGTCACCGCCCAGCGGCGCCAGGTCCACATCCAGTCCGCAGCGACCCGCGAAGGCCATCTCGCACAGCGTGGCCCACAGACCACCGTCGGAGCGGTCGTGGTACGCCAACAGCGAGCCGCTTTCGCTGAGCGCCTGCACCGCGGCGAAGAAGCCACGCAGCAGCGCGGGGTCCTCCACGTCCGGGCTCTCCGGCCCCACCTGCCCGTGGACGTGCGCCACCACGGAGCCACCCAGCCGCTGCTTCCCGCGCGCCAGGTCGATGAAGAGCAGCCGCGTGTCGTCCGCCACGTCCACCAACTGCGGCGTCAGGGACTTGCGCACGTCCAGCACCGGCGCGAACGCGGAGATGATGAGCGACACCGGCGACGTCACGGCCTTGCGGGCACCGCCTTCCTCCCAGACGGTGCGCATGGACATGGAGTCCTTGCCCACGGGGATGGTGAGGCCCAGCGCGGGGCATAGCTCCATGCCCACCGCGTGGACGGCGGCGTAGAGGCTGGCGTCCTCGCCCGGGCTGCCCGCCGCGGCCATCCAGTTGGCGGACAGCTTCACGTCGGACAGCTTGCCGATGCGGGCCGCGGCGATGTTGGTGAGCGCCTCGCCCACCGCCATGCGCGCCGAGGCCGCCGCGTCGATGAGGGCCAGCGGCGTGCGCTCGCCCATGGCCATGGCCTCGCCCGTGGTGCTCGTCACGGTGGACAGCGTCACCGCGCAGTCCGCCACCGGCACCTGCCAGGGGCCCACCATCTGGTCCCGGCTGCTGAGCCCGGACACGGTGCGGTCGCCAATGGTGATGAGGAAGCTCTTGTCCGCCACCGTGGGGTGACTCAGTACGCGCTCCGCCAGCAGCGCCAGCGAGCCATCCAGCGTCAGCGGCGCGAACGACACCGGGCGCGACGTCACGTCACGGTGCATGCGCGGCGGCTTGCCGAACAGCACGTCCATGGGCAGGTCGATGGGCGCGTTGCCGAACTGCGTGTCCCCCAGCTTCAGGGTCTGCTCGGCGGTGGCGTCACCCAGCACGGAGAAGGGCGCACGCTCCCGCTCGCACAGCGCGGCGAAGCGGGCCAGGTCCTCTGGCGCCACGCCCAGCACGTAGCGCTCCTGTGCCTCGTTGCACCAGATCTCCACTGGCGACATGCCCGGCTCTGCGTTGGGCACCGCGCGCAGCTCCAGGCGCCCGCCCAGGTCGTTGTCGTGGGCCAGCTCCGGCACCGCGTTGGACAGACCGCCGGCGCCCACGTCGTGGATGGAGCGGATGGGGTTCTTGTCGCCCAGCGCCCAGCAGCTGTCGATGACCTCCTGACAGCGACGCTCCATCTCCGCGTTGTCCCGCTGCACGGAGGCGAAGTCGAGGTCCGCCGCGCTCGCGCCCTGCGCCATGGAGGACGCCGCGCCACCGCCCAGGCCGATGAGCATCGCGGGCCCACCCAGGACGATGAGCTTGTCGCCCGGCTGCAGGCGTCCCTTCTGCACGTGCGACGCGCGGATGTTGCCCAGGCCACCGGCAATCATGATGGGTTTGTGGTAGCCGCGCACCTCCACGCCACCGGGCGTGGGGACCTGCACCTCGTAGCTGCGGAAATAGCCCGTGAGGTTCGGCCGGCCGAACTCGTTGTTGAAGGCCGCGCCGCCCAGGGGGCCGTCCACCATGATGTCCAGCGCGGAGACGATGCGGTCCGGCTTGCCGTAGGGCTGCTCCCAGGGCTGCTCGAAGCCCGGGATGCGCAGGTGGCTCACGCTGAAGCCGGTGAGGCCGGCCTTGGGCCGGGCGCCACGGCCGGTGGCTCCTTCATCGCGAATCTCGCCGCCCGCGCCGGTGGCGGCGCCCGGGTACGGGGAGATGGCCGTCGGGTGGTTGTGCGTCTCCACCTTGATCATGATGTGGGCCGGCTCGCGCACGGAGCCCCACTCACCGGATTCGGGGGACGGGAAGAAGCGGTCCACCTCGAAGCCTTCGATGACGGCCGCGTTGTCCTTGTACGCGCCGAGCACGCCTTCCTTGTGCTGGACGTAGGTGTTCTTGATGGCTTGGAAGAGCGAACGCTCCTGCGGCTTGCCGTCGATGGTCCAACTCGCGTTGAAGATCTTGTGCCGGCAGTGCTCGCTGTTGGCCTGCGCGAACATCATCAGCTCGACGTCGGTGGGGTTGCGCTTCAGCTCGGTGAAGCGCGCCACCAGGTAGTCCATCTCATCGTCGGCCAGGGCCAGGCCCAGCTCGCGGTTGGCGGTCACCAATGCCGCGCGGCCTCCGCCCAGCACGTCCACCGTCGTGAAGGGCCGGGGCGTGTGCCCGGCGAACAGGATGGCCGCGTCTTCGAGACGCCCCACCACCGCCTGCGTCATCCGGTCATGCAGCACCGGCTTCAGGCGCTCCAGCTCCGCATCCTGCAACGCCTGCCCGTCGGGGCCCGCGATGAAGAAGGCGGTGCCGCGCTCCATGCGCCGCACCCGTTCGCCCAGGCCGCAGTTGTGGACAATGTCCGTGGCCTTGGAGGACCAGGGGGAGATGGTGCCCGGCCGAGGCAGCACGAGCAGCAGGCTGCCGATGCGCGCGCCCGTGGCCACGCGGGGCCCGTAGTCGAGCAGGCGGCCCAGGGTGGCCAGGTCCGCCTCGGAGAGGGGCGCCGGAGCGTCGATGAGGTGCACGAACTCCGCATAGATGGATGAGACGGAGGGCACCCGCTCACGGCACTGGGCCAGGAGCTTGGCGAGCCTGAAGTCAGAAAGGGCCGGAGCCCCACGCAGAGTGTGCATGCTGGACATGGGTCGAGATCGTGGCTCTGGGTAACAGCGGGGCCGTCCTTATCACCGTGTGTCGTCCCGGCGCGTGAAGAGTTCGCGCCGGGACGCCTGCCGGACATGCGGGCAGGAGCCACGGTAGGTGTCAGCCGCACGTCAGAGCCTGCGCGGCGCTCGTGACAAAGCGGGAAGCACCGCCAACAGACGTACCGGTCCCCCAGGGCGCAGGACGGGGCATCGCAAGAGCCAGCAACCTTCACGTTCCTCCAGGGAACAACCCCCGCGCGGCATACCCCCTCACCAGGCGTGCATTCGTGCCGCTATGCCGCTTCGCGTTCCGGGACCTCCGGAGGCGGCGCCTCCAGTGTCGCCAGGTGGGCCCTGGCCAACTCCAGGTTGTCATTGTCCAGCGGGTGGAAGGAGGGGCGCAGGTACTGCCGCAAGCCCCTCCCCAGCACCTGGAACAGCACCGGGTCCTTCCGGTGAGCGCGCCACAGCTCGCGCAGCAGCCCCGTCCACCCCAGCCCACGCTCCTGGCGCAGCAGCGTCACCGTGGCGGCGAACCACAGGGCGAAGAGCGACAACACGCCCAGCACCATGCCCAGCACGCGCAGCCCATAGCCCGGTGCCACCTTCCGCAGCACGTCGAAGGCCACCGCCTTGTGCTCAATCTCCTCGGCGGCGTGCCACTCGATGAGGTTGCGCATCGCCGGGTGGCCGTCCGCGAACACGCCCAGCGTCAGCGTGTTCTCGCCCATCAGCGCCGTGTAGTGCTCCAGCGCGGCGGTGATGGACAGCCGCAGCGACGGCGGAAACTTCGCGTCGATGACGCCCCAGAGGAATGACTCGTACCGCCGCATGAAGCGGCGGATGTCGTAACCCTGGGACTCCAGCAGCTCGATGTAGTCCTGGTGCTCGCGCGCGTGCTTGCCTTCCTGCGCGAAGAAGGCCTTCACCTGCGCGTGCAGCGCGGGCGTGTCCGCCAGTTGCGGCATGTAGTGGTTGACGCTGCGCACGAAGAACCGCTCGCCCTGGGGGAAGAGCATGTTGAGCCCGTTCCACAGGTGCGTGGTGCCAGGGCCGTTGCGGTGCCAGATGCGCGGGAAGCTCGCGTCGAAGGGGAACTGGAGGTGCGGTCGCGGCCGGATGCGTCCGGGGTCGTGGGGGGAGACCATGGAGTGCTCTCGTGACGGAAGACCAGGAAGGTTCATTCAAGGGAGTGCCGGGCGCCGCGGCCGGGCCCTGCTGACGGCCTCCGCGACGAGCACATCCCGGAAGGCCAGCAGCTTCTCGCGCGAGCCCAGGGCACCACTGCCCGCGAGCGCCGCGAAGAAGCGCTTGCGCACGCCCGAGGGCGTCGCGTGGAGGACCTCCGTCACGCAGAGGGCCACGCCGCCCCCCACGGCCGACAGCGGCCGCATCGTGTTGAAGAAGAGCGAGGAGTGCCGCGCCAGCGCTTCATCATCGTCGACCTCCAAGGTGATTTTGGACAGCAGGGCATTGCCTCCCAGGGCGGCGGGCACCTGCCGCAGCAAGGGCGTGAAGGCGAAGCCGTGCGTGGTGAGCGAGGGCATCCACCACGGCAGCGCCGGTGAGTACAACGTGGAGAAGATGTCCTTCAGCACGCCGCCGCCCCGCCGGGTCTGCTCCAGCAGGTGCGCGACGTGCGCGGGAGTCATCGGCCCTGTGCGCGTCCGCGAGGGCACCACCGCGATACCAATGCGCCGCCACTTCCGCGCCACGGTGTGCGGCGACGCGGGCAGCACCGGCACCAGCAGCGTGGGATTGTCGACGGGGAACACGCCCTCGCCGGCCCGCTGCACCGCCTGGAGCATCGCGCAGGCGAGGTTCCGGAAGTCGAGCCCCTCCGGCAGCTCCACTCGCAGCAGCGGCGACGGCTCCTCGGGACCGGTGAGCCATTCGCCCGGCGCCGCGCGGCCCTCCCTGCGCGGCAAGCCCTCCGAGGCCGCAAGCGAGAGCTCGGCCATCGCGGTGCCATCCATCACCAGGTGGTCGAAGCTCAGCTCCAGGGCGCCCGTCGCCGCGTCCACTCTCGCACCGAGCCAGGCGCTCGACGTCAGCAGGTGGGACGTCCAGGCGCTGTCGCCTCGCGAGGCGCGGTCCACCAGCACCTGTGGGAACAAGCCATCCCGGCGTGCCTCGGCCAGCGAGCGGCTGGGCGTGCGCGCCAGCAACGCCGCCACCGCATCAGGCGTCAGCGCCGCGTCGTCCAGGGACAAACGCACCACCTGGAGCCCACCGTCCTCGCACGTGATGGCGGCGGTGAGGACGTCCGCGTCCTGGACGCGTTGGCGTGCATCGGAGCCTTCACGGCCCAGGCGCGCCACCCAGACGTCCAGGGGCTGGTTCTGCCGGCGCACGCCGCGGCTGTCGCGGTACCAGCGCGCCACACGCGCCAGCAGCACCGGTGCCCACGTCCCGCCGGCCGTTTCCACGCCCAACGGCTGCACCGTCACCATGATGCGGCGCGAGCGGGGCTCCGTCGTCAGGAACTGCTCCCACGTCGTCAGCGCGGGCACCACCTGGGTCGGCCACCGCGCCGGAAACAGCCGCCGCCACCCGTCGCAGAAACGCACGAGCCCGCTGATGGCATAACGCGCCACCGGATGCAGGTGTGGAAACTGATGCGTCAGCGCAGCATGCACGCGTCCGATGACGCCAACGTCCTGGGCTTCAACCGGAAACGGGAGGGGACCGGATCCGTCCATGGCACACCTCCGAGTGGTCAACGGGGGGATGACCCACGGCATTGGCTGCGTAGCCTACTGGACACGCCACCTGTACCGTCAGGTCATCGCGCTATTTCACTTACAGCCACGCTTTTTGACCTGCCTGCGCGGGTGAAACACGACTCACGAAGGCGCCCCCTCACGGAGCGCATGGGCAGCTCACGCAGTGGGCGTGATACGCAGCGCATCAGTCGGGACGGAATCTTCGCGCGACGTGCCACGTCGGTCGGAAAGAATGTCTGACATTGAATGAAAGCGAGCGAGAACGCCTGCCTTCACCCCAGACACATCCTGGTATTCTTTGACAGCCTGACATTCCCATGCGCTCCCGCCCGGGATGTCGGCTCAGGAGCAGCCATGTCTTTCATCCGCCGTCCCTTCGCCTGGAGTGCCGCCCTGCTGCTGACGTTCGCGACCGTCGCGGCGGCCGACCCCATCAGCTCCGGGCCCGAGGCGCTCTGTGAGAACCGCGCGAGCGCCGAGTCCTCGCTGGCCATCTGCTTCCAGTCCTTCTGTGACGAGGACTGGGAGTGCGCAAACGCGTGTCCCAGTGCGCAGACGGCCGCCTGCGTGAACTCCATGTGCGAGTACACCTATCGAACGGGCGGCGGCACCGGCGGCTCAGGTGGCCCCTTCTGCTCGGCGATGTTCTGTGCGGATGACTACGACTGTCAGTGCGGAGACCGTCAGGGCTACTGCGGCTTCGACTCCATCTGCTACTTCTAGGCCGCTCGACGCGTCGTTCCGCTCGTCAGGCTCCGGGAAGACAGCCCGCGCCAGTGAGTCCGGCGCGTCGGTGGACACCTTCCGGGAGCCGCCATGCCACGCCTGCTCGACAGCCTTCCTCTTCTCTACCGCGACCTTCTTCCTGACTTCTTCCGGCAGGACGTTCCCGAGGAGAGCAAGGCCACCTGTTCGAACTGCGCCATGAGCCAGGACTCCGCGCAGGGCGCCGTCGACTCCGTGGACGGCGTGAGTCGCATGTTCCGGCCGGACACCAAGTGCTGCACGTACTCACCGCGCCTGCCCAACTACCTGGTGGGCGCGCTGCTGTCCGATGACCGCCCCGAACTGGCCGAGGGCCGGCGCCGCATGGAGGCGAAGATCGCCAGCCGCGTGGGCGTCACGCCGCAGTGGGTGAAGCCTCCCGCCAAGTTCCAGCTCCTCTACAAGAACGGCCACCAGTTCTTCGGCCGGGCCGCGTCCCTGCGCTGCGGCTACTTCTCCGCGGACAGCGGCGGCTGCACCATCTGGCCCTACCGCGAAGCCGTCTGCTCCACCTTCTTCTGCAAGTACGTGGCGGGCGCGGACGGCCGCAAGTTCTGGATGTCCCTCAAGACGTACCTGACGCTCGCCGAAATCCAACTGTCACGCTGGACGGCGCTCCAGCTCCTCCCCGACTACGTGCTGACCGGCAGGGACCGCGCGGAGACACAGCCCGGGCCGCTCACCGTGGAGGACCTGGATGACACCGCGCCGCCCGCCAAGGCCTACGCGGCGCTGTGGCAGGGTTACGAGGGACTCGAGCTCGACTACTTCCGGGAGTGCTACCGGATGGTGAAGGCGCTGCCCCCGGACGGCGTGGAGAAGCTGCTGGGCCTGGATGGCACCATCGAGCTGAAGACGCTGGAGAAGCTCCACCACACCGCCGTGGCGCCCCAGTTGCCTCGCACGCTCAAGCTCAACCCCGATGCCACCGTCCAGTGGATGCAGGACGGCAGCGTGGCCCTGGGCGCGTACAGCGAATACGACGCCGTGGCCCTGCCCGGTGAAGCCTATGGACTGCTCGTCGACTTCACCGGACGCGAGCCCGTGGACGCCGTGCGCAAGCACCTGCGCGAGCACAAGCAGGCGGACCTGTCCGAGGACGTCCTGCTGGAGCTGTACCGGCACCGCATCCTCGTGGGCGAGTGAGGCAGGCGTCCGGCGACTACTGCTGGGACAGCTCTCCCAGCTCGCGCAGCGTGCGGACGGAGGCTTGGGCGTTGCGCCACGCGAAGACTGTCTCTGACAGATGGTCCGCCATCCACGAGCAGAAGCCCGGGTCTCCGGCGCCCAGCCACGCCGCGGACTCGGACAGCTCCGTCTCGGCGGCTTCCCACGCGCGGCGGTAGGCGCTGGCCGCGGTCATCAGCTCGGACAGGGAGTGGGTGAAGGCGTCCAGGGCCGCGCGCAGCTCCAGCGGCGCGCCCGGCTCCCCCCGGCGGGAATCGCGCAGCCGCCCCAGGTGGACCAGGAGCCCCTGCTCCAGCGCGGCGGCGGTCCCCAGCCGCGCCTGGGCGCCGTGGAGCAGGACCTGGAGGTCCTCGCCCAGCTCATGCTGCAGCTCCTCGGTGGAGCGCGCCACCGGGCGGCCCAGCCGCGTACACACCGCCTGCCACAGGCTGCTGTACCCCAGGAGCTCCGCCACGCCGCGGCGCACATGGGGCGGGACGCGATCCAGGAACTCGAGCGCGCACTGACGGGCGGACGTGGCCAGGGGGCCCGCGCCCGGACCCGCCTTCGCGCACTTCAGCACCCGCCAGGCCCACTGGAGCGTCGTCTCGGTGGAGCGGAAGAGGGCTTCACAACCCGCGCTCAGCGTCCCCGCATGGCTGGCGTCCATCAGCGAGGTGGAGGTCGCGGGCACGGTCCGGGCTTCCTCGCCGGAGACCTGCTCCGGGCGTGGATCCCGTTCCGATGAACCGCGGTCCGGCGACATGCTCCGCCTCCCTCAACGCGACGAGCTACCCCAGGTATCGCATGCCCTGCGCACAAGCTCCAACACCCCATCAGGGGAGGGTTCAGGGCGCCGCGCGTGGACGGAGACGGGCGGGATGCCCGGGGATTCAAGCCGGTGACGTGTCGCACGGGTTGAGAAAAATCCGGCCGGGCGCCCGGAACGAGACACCCGGCCGGCGTGCATCCGCGCGGCACGCGTTCAGTGAAGGGTGCGCTTCAGACGACTGAGCCGCTCATGCGTCCGCTTCTGCGCGGGAATCAACTCCATCCTCACGAAGCGTCGATTCTCGCCATGCACCTGGTCCGCGTCGCGCTGGTAGTCGGCAAGGCCATGGTCCTCGCCCTCCTCCAGCGCCTGGATGGCGGCCTTCTCGCCCAGGACGTCCGCACCGCCTTGGACCAGCTTGGCGAAGGTGCCCCACATGCCAGAGCTCTCCACGGGCTCACCACCCATCTTCAGGATGCGCTCGCGAATCTCCTCGATCCGGTGCTCGTGGTCGTGCTGGCAATACTCCAGCGCGTCACGGGCCAGTCCGTCCGAGACGTGCCCGATCGCCTTGCGATAGGTCTCCACGGCGGAGATTTCGCCGCGCAGGAACGAGTTGAGCGTCTCGACGTCCTTGTTGGTGCTCGCCATCGATGGCCTCCATGGGTGACGGGTGAATCCGGCTTGCCGCAAAAGGTGATGCCCGCTGCCGCATGGGCAACGAGGGCTCGCCTCCCCGCCCCCTTCCAAGGTCTGCGCGGACGTTCATCCGATGGCGCCGTGTCCCGCCCTCCAGACGGGCGGGCGAGCGGGCGTCCCCCGGGCTGGCCCAGCACCGCATACCGCATCAAGGAGGACGGGTTGACGCGCGCCTGAAACAGCCGCTAGCGTAGGTCTTCGCGATGACGCACTCCCACACACCGACCGCCGCGCCGTTTGCCAGCCGCTGCTGTCCGTCGTGTGCCTGCTGTCGTCAGCCGGACCTGGGTTGTTGACGCGCATACGGGACGCCCTTCCAAGCCTCCCTCTTCGCGCTCTTCCCGGCCCGGTCTCCTGTCCCAGGAACCGGGCCGTTTTCGTTTCCTCCCCCAGCCCTGCACCACTCTCCTCACCCATGACCTTCACCACCGACGCCCGTGTCCCCCGCTCTCCCGTGCTCCCCGCCGGGGGTGATGACGCCTGTGCCACGGGTGGCGCGTGCTGTCTGTGCCGTGCGTGTCCCGCGTGTCCGCCTGCAGGCGGGTGCCGAGCATCGAGAAGCGTGTAGCGCGTCCTTCTCGAACCTTCTTGCTCGTGCGGCCCGCCCTCGAAAGAGGCGGGCCTTTTCTTTTCCTGGAGTCACCATGTCGCCCCCGCAGCCCCAGGCCTCGGCCCTGCTCGCCGAAGCCGCTGAAGTGAAGGACGCCCCCGCGCAGGACCTCCTCGCCTGGACCGAGCGCCGCTTCGGTGCGCGCGCGGCCATCGCCTCCAGCTTCGGCGTGGAGGACATGGTCCTCATCGACCTGGCGCGCCAGCATGCGCCCAGCCTGCGCCTCTTCACGCTCGACACCGGACGCCTGCCCCCGGAGACGTACGAACTCATGGAGGTGGTGCGTAAGCGCTACGGCGTCACCGTGGAGACGTACTTCCCCGAGCGCGCGCGCGTGGAGGCGTTGGAGTCCACGAACGGCTACTTCTCCTTCCGCCAGAGCCTAGAGGCACGCAAGGCGTGCTGCGCCATCCGCAAGGTGGAGCCCCTGTCGCGCGCGCTCGCGGGTCAACAGGCGTGGGTGACGGGATTGCGCCGTGAGCAGTCCGTCACCCGCACCGACGTGGCGACGTTAGAGGTGGACAGCGCGCATGGGCTGCTCAAGCTCAACCCGCTGGCCACGTGGAGCAGCCGGGACATCTGGGCCTACGTCCGGGCGAAGAGCGTGCCCTACAACGCGCTCCATGACCGTGGCTACCCGTCCATCGGCTGTGCGCCCTGCACGCGCGCGGTGAAACCCTACGAGGACGAGCGCGCGGGCCGCTGGTGGTGGGAGTCCGCGGAGAACCGCGAGTGCGGCCTCCACCCGGTCCGATGAAACACGCCATGCCTTCACACCCCCTGGATTATCCCGTGTGCCTTCGACTCGAGGGACGCTCCGTCCTGCTGGTGGGCGGCGGCGCCATCGCGGAGGGCCGTGCCCTCGCGGTGCTCGACGCCGGCGCGCGACTGCGTGTCATCGCGCCGGAGGCCACCGCCACACTGCGGCGGCTCGCAGCCGATGGGCGCCTGGAATGGCAGCCCCGTTCCTACAAGGCCGGCGACGTGCGCGGCCATCACCTGGTGCTCGCGGCCACGGATGACGTGGCCGTGGGCCGGCAGGTGGCCACCGAAGCCCGGGACGTGGGCCTGTGGGTCAACACCGCGGACGAACCGGCGCTGTGTGACTTCACCCTGCCCTCCGTCGGCAGGCGCGGCCCCATCACCGTCGCCGTGTCCTCGGCGGGGCGGGCCCCAGCGCTCGCCAGCCACCTGCGCAAGACGCTCACCGCCCAGGTGACGCGACACCACATCTGGCTGGCGCGACTCAGCGGCTGGCTCCGCGAGCACCTGCCCCGAGGCGAAGGGCGCCAGCGGCTGCTGAAGCAGGTGGCGGTGGGAGACATCGGCGCGCTGCTGGAGCGAGGCGAGCGCAAGGCCGCCTGGGCTCGGCTCCGCACGGAGTTGGAGCACTCGAAGATACCTGGAGAGACACGATGAGAGAGCAGACGAGAGGCCGAGTGTTCCTGGTCGGCGCGGGGCCGGGAGACCCGGAGCTGTTGACCTTGCGCGCCGCGCGCGTGCTCCGGGAGGCGGACACCGTCGTTCATGACCGGTTGGTCCACCCTGGCGTGCTCGAGCATGCGCGGCCCCACGCCCGGCTCATCTACGTGGGCAAGGAGGGCGGCGGGGACTCCGTGAGCCAGGAGGAGATTCACGTCATCCTCATCGCCCAGGCGCTGCTGGGGCGCCGCGTGGTGCGGCTCAAGGGCGGTGACCCTTTCGTCTTCGGCCGCGGCGGCGAGGAAGCGCTCGCGCTGGAAGAGGCGGGCATCCCCTATGAAGTCGTGCCCGGCCTCACCGCGGGGACAGCCGTGCCCGCGGCGGCGGCCATTCCCGTCACGCACCGGGGTGTCTCCGGGGCGGTGACGTTCGCCACTGCATACCGAGGCGGCAGCGCGCCGGCCTGGGACTTCCTGGCGAAGGCCCAGACGTTGGTCCTCTACATGGCGGGCAGCCGGTTGGAGGAGACGGTGCGCGCGCTGGTCGGCGCGGGGCGTTCCGCGTCCACCCCGGCCGCCGTGGTGGAGGCGGGCACGTGGGCGCATCAACGGGTGGTGGAGGCTCCGCTGAGCCACATCGCCCAGGCGGCGACGCGTGACGCAATCGGCTCGCCGTCGCTGCTCATCGTGGGCGAGGTCGTCTCGCTGCGCGGGCGCCTGCCTTCGCTGGTAGCGCAAGGAACCTCGGAGCATGGACACGCGCCAGCGCGCGTGGCGGAGGGCGGTCATGAGTGAGCACACGTTCGCGCGGGCGTCCCACCTGTCGGAGCTGGAAGCGGAGAGCATCCACATCCTCCGGGAGACGGTGGCCGAGTTCGCCAACCCGGTGATGCTCTACAGCATCGGCAAGGACTCCCAGGTCCTGCTGCACCTGGCGCGCAAGGCCTTCCACCCCGCGCCCCTGCCCTTCCCGCTGCTCCACGTGGACACCACCTGGAAGTTCCGGGACATGTATGCGTTCCGGGACGCCTTCGTGGCGCGCCACGGACTGCGCCTCATCATCCACCGGAACCAGCGCGCGCTGGCCGAGGGCATCAACCCCTTCGACCACGGCAGCCAGAAGTACACCCATGCGATGAAGACGCAGGCGCTGCTGGAGGCGCTGGCGGCGCATGGCTTCGACGCGGCCTTCGGTGGCGCGCGGCGCGACGAGGAGAAGTCCCGCGCCAAGGAGCGGGTGTTCTCCTTCCGGGACCGGCACGGACAGTGGGACCCGCGCCGCCAGCGGCCGGAGCTGTGGAACCTCTTCAACGGCCGCGTCGACGCGGGCGAGAGCATGCGCGTCTTCCCGCTGTCCAACTGGACGGAGCTGGACGTGTGGCACTACGTGCTGCGCGAGCGCATCCCCGTGGTGCCGCTCTACTTCGCCGCGGAGCGTCCTGTCATTGACCGGGGCGGCACGCTGCTCATGGTGGATGACGAGCGCATGCGGCTTCGGCCCGGGGAGAAGCCCGAAATCCGGCGCGTGCGCTTCCGGACCCTGGGCTGCTACCCGCTCAGCGGCGCCATCGAATCCTCCGCCACCACGGTGGAGACCGTCATCCACGAGATGGTGAACGCCCGCCAGTCCGAGCGGCAGGGCCGACTCATCGACCACGACGAAGAGGGCTCCATGGAGCTCAAGAAGCGCGAGGGCTACTTCTAATGGACACCGGCTTGCAGCAACTGCTCGACCAGCATGCCTCCCGGGAGCTGCTCCGGCTCGTCGTGGTCGGCTCCGTGGATGACGGGAAGTCCACCCTCATCGGCAGGCTCCTCTACGAGTGCGACGGGCTCTTCGAGGACCAGATTTCCGCCGTGCGGAAGGCCAGCGCGAAGCGGACCGCCGCCGCCGTGTCCGTGCCCTCCGAGGTGCTGGTCCAAGGCCTGAAGGCCGCGGCCGGCGCGGACGGGGAGGAACTGGACTTCTCCCTCTTCACCGACGGCCTGCGCGCCGAGCGTGAGCAGGGCATCACCATCGACGTTGCCTACCGCTACCTCAGCACCGCGCGGCGCAAGGTCATCGTCGCGGACACGCCGGGCCACATCCAGTACACGCGCAACATGGCCACCGGCGCCTCCACGGCGGACGCGGCGGTCATCCTGGTGGACGCGCGACTGGGCGTGCTGCCGCAGACGCGCCGCCACGCGTACATCGCCTCGCTGCTGGGCATCCCCTACCTGGCCGTGGCGGTGAACAAGATGGACCTCACGGGCTTCGACCGCGGCGCCTTCGAGCGCATCGGCGCCGAGCTGGTGGACTTCGCCCACGCGCTCGGCTTCGAGGGCGTGCGGCTCTTCCCCATCAGCGCCAGTCGCGGGGACAACATCACCCGGCCCAGCGCCCGCACGCCCTGGCATGAAGGCGGCAGCCTGCTCGCATGGCTGGAGTCCCTGCCCCACCAGCGCCGGCAGGACGACGCGCCCTTCCGCTTCCCCGTTCAGTACGTGCTCCGACCCCACCAGGACTACCGAGGGCTGGCGGGACAGATTGCCTCCGGCACCGTCCGCGTCGGGGATGAAATCCAGGTCCATCCCTCCGGGCGGCGCACGCGCGTGGCGGGCATCGACACCTTCGACGGACCGCTGGAGGAGGCCGCGTCCCCCGCGTCCGTCACGCTGCGACTCGCGGACGAAGTGGACGCCAGCCGAGGCGACGTGCTGGCCCATGTGGACCAGCCGCCGCTGTCTCTCCACCAGCTCGACGCGATGCTCGTGTGGTTTGGAGAACAACCGCTGGACTGCTCGCGCCGCTACCTGGTGAAGCAGGCCTCGCGGACCGCGCCCGCGCACATCGAGCGGGTGCTGTGGCGCAAGGAACTGGCGGACCTGTCCGAGCAACCCGCCGAGTCCCTGTCGCTCAACGACATCGGCCGGGTGCGGGTGGTGTGCCGTCGGCCGCTGCTGACCGACCCGTACCGCGACAACCGCCGCACGGGCGCCTTCATCGTCATCGACGCGCTCACGCACGACACGGTGGCCGCGGGCATGGTCCTGGGTCCCGCGGAGGAGTCGACGAAGAGCGACGTGGCCTCCTCGCTCGTCACGCAGCCCGAGCGGCGGGGACGGCTGGGGCAGCCCGGTGCCATTGTCCTGCTACCCGCCACGCCGGACGCGGGCTCACGCGCATTCCAGTTGGAGCGCCGGCTGTTCGACCTGGGCTGGCACGTCACCACCACCCCCGGTGATGTGGAGGTCGCGCTGGCGCTCGCGGCGGCGGGATTGGTGGCCCTGGTCCACACCGACACGCCCCAGACACGCCGGGTCCTGCGGGCGGAGGCCCGCGATGCCGGCGCCGCGTGGCTGGAGCTGGAAGCCACTGAAGACCTGCAGCAACACCTCGACCGGATCATCTCCCTCCGGGAGGCCGCACGATGAGCGCATCCCCTGCCACCCATGCTCCCCCGTTCATCAACGCTCTGCTGGGTGAGAACAAGAGTGCCCTGCTGCTCAAGCTCGTGGAGGAGATGGACGCCTCCGCCCTGCACTGGCTGAGCGGCTACACGGCGGGACTGGCCGTCCGCGCCCCCCAGACCACCGTTGTCCCCGTGACGCCCGTACCCGTGGCCGCCCCCGCCGGTCACTTCACCATCATCTACGGGACGCAGACGGGTAACAGCCGCCTCCTGGCCGAGCGCCTCAAGCACCAGGTGGAGTCCGCCGGGCTCGCCACGCGGCTGTTCCGGGCCAGCGACTATCCGGTGCGGGAGCTGGCCAAGGAGAAGCTGCTCTGCGTGGTCATCAGCACCCAGGGAGATGGCGACCCGCCGGACGACGCACGCGGTTTCAGTGAGTTCATCCTCGGCAAGCGCGCGCCTCGCATGGAGGGGCTGCGCTACGCCGTGCTGGGGCTGGGAGACTCCAGCTACCCGCGCTTCTGCGAGGTGGGCCGGCGGCTCGACGCCCGCTTCGCGGAGTTGGGCGCCAGCCGGCTGTTGGAGCGTGCCGATTGCGATGTGGACTTCGAGCCCGTGGCCAAGGGTTGGCTCGACCAGGCCTACACCCTGGCGCGCGAAGCACTGACTCCGCAGGCGACGGTGACGGCCACGGTCGTGCCGCTGCGGGAGCCGCACGCCACGCCCGCGTTCACCAAGGAAGCGCCCTACACGGCGGAGGTGCTGCTCAATCAGCGCATCACTGCACGCGGCGCGCTCAAGGACGTGCGGCACCTGGAGCTGTCGCTCGCGGGCTCCGGGCTGGAATACGCCCCCGGCGACGCGCTGGGCGTGTGGCCCCACAATCCGCCGGAGCTGGTGGCGTCCTTCCTGTCCGAGCTGCGCCTCGACGGAGAAGCGGCGGTCACCCGAGAGGGCCGCACGCTCCCGCTGGCGCGCTGGCTGAGTGACGAGTTGGAAATCACCAGGCTCAACCGCCCCTTCCTGGAGCGACAAGCCACGCTGTCCGGCAGCGCGGCGCTGCACGAAGTGCTCGAACCGGGCCGCACCGAGGCCTTCCGCGCACTGCTGGCGGGGCATCAGGTCATCGACGTACTCCGCGCCCACAAGGCCACCTGGGACGCCACGGAGCTGGTCCAGTCCCTGCGCCGGCTGACGCCCCGGTTGTACTCGATTGCCTCCAGCCCCAAGCGCGTGGGTGAAGAGGCGCACCTCACGGTGGCGGTGGTGGACTACACGGTGTTCGACCTGCGGCACTTCGGCGCGGCGTCGTACCACCTGGCCACGCGCACGGCCGGCACCGACACGGTCCGCATCTTCATCGAGCCGAACGAACGCTTCCGGCTGCCGCAGGACGGCGACAAGGACGTGCTGATGATTGGCCCTGGCACCGGCGTGGCGCCCTTCCGGGCCTTCGTCCAGGAGCGCGCGGAGACCGGAGCGAAGGGCCGCAACTGGCTCTTCTTCGGTGAGCAACACTTCCGCACCCAGTTCCTCTACCAGACGGAGTGGCAGGAGGCCCTGAAGAAGCAGACGCTGCACCGGCTGTCACTCGCCTTCTCGCGGGACCGCGCTCAGAAGGTCTACGTGCAGCACCGGCTGCGTGAGTCCGGACGTGACGTCTACGAATGGCTCGAAGGAGGCGCCCACCTCTACGTGTGCGGCGACGCCCAGCGCATGGCCCCGGATGTCCACGAGGCACTGGTGGACGTCGTCTCCACCCACGGCGGCAAGAGCCGCGAGGACGCGCACGCCTGGCTCGAATCCCTGCGCGAGCAGCGGCGCTACCTGCGCGACGTCTACTGACCCATTCCGATTGCGAGCAACGACATGAGCCACCAGCCCAAGCCTCTCTCCGAAGTGGAGCACATCAAGACCCAGAGCCGCCTGCTCCGGGGAAGTCTGGCGGAGAGCCTGGAGGACCCGGTGACGGGCGGCCTCGCCACGCCGGACACCAACCTCATCAAGTTCCACGGCAGCTATCAGCAGGACGACCGCGACGTGCGCGAGGAGCGGCGTCAGCAGAAGCTGGAGCCCGACTACAGCTTCATGCTCCGCACCCGCCTGCCTGGAGGCGTGTGCACACCGGCCCAGTGGCTGGTGATGGACGCCCTGGCGCGCGAGCACGCCAACCACACGCTGCGCATCACCACGCGGCAGGCCTTTCAGTTACACGGCGTCATCAAGGATGACCTCCGGCCCACCATCGCCCGCATCAACGAAGCGATGATGGACACGCTGGCCGCCTGCGGCGACGTGAACCGCAACGTGCTGTGCAACCCCAATCCGGTGGACTCGCGCGTCCACGAGACGGTGTACCAGTGGGCGGTGCGCATCTCCGAGCACCTGCTGCCGAAGACGCGCGCCTACTACGAAGTCTGGCTGGGGAAGGAGAAGGTGGCCGGCGGTGAGGACGAGCCCATCTACGGCGCCACGTACCTGCCCCGGAAGTTCAAGGCCGCCGTGGCGGTGCCGCCCCTCAACGACGTGGATGTCTTCGCGCAGGACCTGGGCTTCATCGCCATCATCGAAGGCGACGCGCTCGTGGGCTTCAACGTCTCCGTGGGCGGCGGCATGGGCGCCACGCATGGTGACGCGGCCACCTATCCCCGGCTGGCGGACGTCGTCGGCTTCATCCCGCCGGAGCAGACGCTCGCCGTCGCCGAGGAGGTGGTGAAGATTCACCGCGACTTCGGGGACCGCACCAACCGCAAGCACGCGCGCCTGAAGTACGTCCTGGAGGAGCGCGGCGTTCCCTGGTTCACGGCAGAGCTGGAGAAGCGGCTCGGCTTCCCGCTCCAGCCAGCGCGCCCCTTCGCTTTCGAGCACAACGGAGACCGCTTCGGGTGGACAGAGGGCCATGACGGCCGGTGGCATCTGACGTTGCACCTGGACAGCGGCCGCGTGGCGGACCGGCCCGGCGCGCCGCACTTGACGGGCCTGCGGGAGATTGCGCGCATCCACACCGGGGACTTCCGGCTCACGGCGAACCAGAACCTCGTCATCGCAGGTGTGACGCCCGAGGCTCGCGACGCCATCGGCGCGCTGGTGACGGCGCACGCGCTGGACAGCTTCCGCAGCGCCAGCCCGGTGCGTCGCAACGCGCTGGCGTGCGTGGCGCTGCCGACGTGCGGGCTCGCCATGGCGGAGGCGGAGCGCTACCTGCCTACCTTCGTGGGACGGCTGGAGGACCGGCTGCGGGCGCATGGCCTGCAGGACGCCAACCTGCTGCTCCGCATCACCGGGTGCCCCAACGGCTGCGCGAGGCCGTACCTGGCGGAGGTGGGACTCGTGGGCAAGGCGCCGGGCCGCTACAACCTGCACCTGGGCGGAGATGCGCGAGGCCAGCGCCTCAGTCACCTCTACAGGGAGAACATCGACGAGGACGCCATCCTCGCCGCGCTGGAGCCATTGTTCGAAGGCTACGCACGCGAACGTCAGCCCGGTGAAGGCTTTGGCGACTTCGTGGTGCGCGCTGGCCACGTCCCCAGCCCAGCCGTTCAGCCTCGGCCGTCCTGAGCCAACGCGGACCACGCGCGTGTTCAATCACTCGCGCCCCGCACCGCGGTGAGGAGCAGGTCGTACTTGCCGCCCAGGAACGTACGGAAGCCGTGCTGGTGCAGATAGCGACGGTAGAAAGACAGGTCCTTCACCAGCAGCGACAGGTCGGGCTCGCGCAGGTTCCGCACCCGCGCGCCATAGACGACCTCACCATCCCGGAAGCGGGAATTCGGGAAGCCCAGCAGCAGCGCCGAGCGCGGCTCCAGGTGCTCCTGCACCAGCCTGCGCAGCAGGGCATGGTCATCCACGCCAGGGCTCTGCAGTGTGCCCACCGACACCACCAGGTGGAAGCGCCCCAGGTCCTCCGGCAGCGCGTTGAGGTCGGCGACGACGAAGCGGTGCCGCGCATCGGGGAAGCGGGCACGCGCCTCTTCGATGGCGCTGGCGCTGTGGTCCACCCCCACGAAGCGCACATCCGGGGCCTCCTCCAGCCACGAGAACGCCGCCAGCTCATCCCCGCGGTTGACACCCAGGTCGAGCACGCGGCCGGACTCCGGCAACCGGATGCGCCCAAGCGCTTCGAGCCACGGCAGCAAGAAGCCCGCGTCCTCCAGCTTGCGCAGGCGCGCGAACGCGGAGGCCGCGCCATAGCGTTCTTGCAGTGACACCGCTTCGTCCGCCTGGCCTCCCGCGTGCCAGGTCGCCTCGGGCCCCAGCCGCTCGAAGGTCAGCGCGATGTGCGTCGCATCCACCGCGCGGGGCGTGAGCAGCCGGCACGCGAGCCCCTCCGCCAGGTCGCACCAACTGCGCAGGGGCCGATGGAGCAGCGCGCCGGACGGGCCCACCCGCTCGCCGGGGTAGCAACCCCTGCCCAGGTCCGGGTCTGGCACCTCGATGGTGACGGGCCCCGCCCGGAGCGACGCCAGCAAGTGCCGATGGATGTGGACCAGGGACTCGGCATGGAAGCGGCGAGGGTGCACGGCAGACTCGGTGGGGCTCGACATGATGGCGCGGAGCCTAGCGCGGCACCTGTCCTGTTCCATGGCTTCCGCGCCGTGCACAATCTCCCCAATCGAAGGCCCACACCGCCATGGCGGTGGTCGTCGTCGCGAACCTGACCGTTGGCGGCGCTCGCCGAACGGTTGGCCGTGCCAGAGCCCGTGGTGCCACCATCCCGCGTGGGCGCGTTCTCGAACGTGTCCGGACTCGCCAAGTGGCGTGACAGGGAGTCACACACTCGTCGCGCGTCCGTGACAGAGGTGGCTGGGGAAGTCCCGTGCGGGCAAGGCGTCCAGAGTGAGCGCAGCCCCACTCAGGCCCTGGCCTCGTGCTTGCTCAAGGGCCGCGTGTCACTCCTGAACCCAAAGGCACTCGGCCATGGCCACCCCACTCCGGAAGCACTTCTGGCTCGTCACGACGACATTCATCGCACTCGCCATGCTGCTCCTGGCGAGTACGACCAACCTGCTCGTGGAGTTCGCATTCACTCCACGCATTTCAAACATGCTGCGGGATGAGCAAGCATCGCCAGCCGAGGCTACCTCACGCCCCCGCGCGGCATTGGAAGGCAAGCGTCTGGCAAAGCTCACAGGACTGACCCTCGACAAATCGCCGGAGCAGACGCCGCCCTCGGGTGGCGGCACGGCCATGAACACATCCCTGCGGTTGAAGCTGCTCGGCACCCTGGTGGCGCATGACTCGCAGTGGTCGCTCGCCTCGGTCGAAGACCTCGACGCGAAGCGCATCCGCAGCGTGATGACCGGTGACGACCTGCAGGGCGCTCGCGTCGTCTCCATCGAGCGCGAGCGCATCACCTTCCTGATGGACGGCCAGGAGGAGTTCATCCGCGCCGACCGCCATGGAGGCGTCTCACACGCGCCCTTCCTGGCGAACGCCGCGCCCGCGCACACGGGCGTCCGCGCGGTGGGTGCGCATACCTATGAGGTGTCCCGCCGCGCTGTCGAAGACGCGCTTGCCAATATGGACGGCCTGCTCACCCAGGCCCGTGTGGTGCCAGCCTTCCGCGACGGCAAGCCCCAGGGCTTCAAGGTCTTCTCCATCAAGAAGGGCTCCCTCTACGAGCAGCTCGGCATCCAGTCTGGTGACGTGCTCCGGCGCATCAATGGCGTCTCGCTCGACGCGCCCGACAGAGCCCTGGAGGCCTTCATGCTGCTACGGGGCGCTTCGCACCTCGAGCTCGACATCGAGCGAGGAGGGAGCCCGGTCCGCAAGGTGTACGACGTGAGGTGATTGCCGTACGGCCCTTCAGCTCCGGGCCAGTGCCGCCGCGAGCCGGGGGAGCGCATCCCCTGCCCGCGCCTCCAGGTGCACGTCCGCGAGCTCCACGCCCCGGCACTCCCCCAGGTTGAGAATGGCGATGGGCATCCGGCGCTCGGACGCGCGCACCAGGAAGCGGTAGCCGGAGAAGATGGCCAGCGAAGAGCCCACCACCAGCAGCGCGTCGCCCTCCTCCAACAGGGCGAACGCCGACGCCACGGTGGGAACCGGCACGTTGTCGCCGAAGAAGACGACGTCCGGCTTGAGCGTTCCACCACACACCAGGCACGCAGGGACCTGGAAGGACGACAGCTGCTCGGAGGTCAGGTCCGCGTCACCGTCCGGACGCAGCTCCAGCACCTCGAGGGAGAAGCCAGGGTTGAGTGACAGCAGCCGCGCCTGCAACGCCTCGCGCGCCTCCTGCGCGCCGCACGCCAGGCACCGGACCTGGGCCAGCGCGCCATGCAGCTCAATCACCCGCGAGCTGCCAGCGGCATGGTGCAGCCCGTCCACGTTCTGGGTGATGAGGCCTCGGACGTGGCCCGCCTGCTCCAGCTCCGCCAGCGCCGCGTGCGCAGCGTTGGGCCGGGCCGAGGAGAAGCGCGGCCAGCCCATCAGGCTCCGCGCCCAGTAGCGCGCCCGGACCTCGGGGCGCGTGAGGAACTCGCGATGCTGAATGGGGTTGCGCGCCCGCGCCCGCGTC
Organism: Myxococcus sp. CA005; assembly: GCF_006518205.1. NCBI lineage: Bacteria > Pseudomonadati > Myxococcota > Myxococcia > Myxococcales > Myxococcaceae > Myxococcus > Myxococcus sp. CA005. The sequence goes on from NZ_SRLV01000075.1 coordinate 26,476, forward strand.
CCGGGCCCCCGATAGTCGGGGATGCCTGACTCGGTGCTGCACCCCGCCCCGGTGAGCACCACCGTGCTGCGGCGCGTGAGCAATGAGACCAGCGCCTCCATGCTCGGAGCGAGGCTGGGGACAGGCAGGGCATCGTGCGGGGCAGTCATCGCGGCCTACATATTAACCGCGCGTCCCTGGCCGCGCCGGACGTCCGCCGTCCCCTGGGACCTCCCGGACGCACATCTGCCCCCGCCCACTCAGGCAGGCACGCCTGCCAGCCTGGCCAGCGGGGTGCTCACGCGCCCCGGGCGGGAGACAGCCTGCGCAGGAACGGCGGCGCGACGAGAAAAATCAAGAGCAGCCGTCCCACCTGGACCGCCAGCACGACGGACAAAGTGGCACGCGTGCCCAGCGCGATGGCCAGCACGGAGTCGACGCCGCCCGGAGACGTCGCGAAGTAGGTGGTGAGCAGGTCCACGCCCGTGGCGGCGGACCAGCCCCACGCGAGCAGCAGACACCCCACCACCATCGCCACCGAGGCCGCCAGTGCGACGTGGGCGACGCGCTTCAGCTCCTGCACCGCCGAGGCATCGAACTGGCTGCCCACGCGCACGCCCAGCACCCACAAGGCCAACGGGAGGAGGCCCGGCGGCCACGCGCCTACCGGCAGGCCCAGCGCCGTGAGCGGGATGCCCAGCAACACGGGCCCCAGGAAGGCACCGGCCGGCAGCTTCAAGCGCAGTCCCAGGAAACTGCCCACGGCGGACACCGCCGCCGTCGTCAGCCATGCCCACAGCGGTGGCGGCGAGCCCGGCAGGTCCGCCGCGCGGGCCACCGCCACGTCCGGCGTGTCCCCCACCCACCGCCCCACCACCACGGCCACGAGAATCACGATGCACAGACGCATGAACTGGAAGAGCGTCACCAGCCGCGCGTCCGCGCCCAGCTCGTCGCTCAGCGCCACCATCGCGGACGCGCCCCCCGGCATCAGCCCCAAGGTGGCGGTGCGCGAGTCCAGGTAGCCCAGCTTCGCGCACACCCACGCCACGCCCTGCGCCACGGCCACTACGCCCACCACGGCGCCCAGTGACACGGTCCAACTGTCCGCGAGGGCGCTCCAAGCCTCCGGAGAGAAGGATGAACACAGCGCGCCCCCCAGCACCGAATGCGCCACCAGCAGCCCCCGACGCGACACCGGGACGTGCACGGACAGCGTCAGCGACGCGGCGATCGACACCACCATCGCCCCCAGCAACGCCCCAGCAGGCAGGTGGGCGAGCTCCGCGAGTCCAGCGGCGAGCAGCGTCGCCACGGAGACGGCCACCACGCGGCGTAAGCGGCGTCCAGGCGCGGAGTCATTGGTCATCACGGCGCCGAACGTACCAATGAAGGATGGGACATGCGCCGGGTATCCGCCGAGGAGGGCCCCGCACGCTTACCCGTGCTAGACGCCCTCCTCATGCGATGCTGGCAATGGAAGTCCTTCCAGGCGCTGTCCCTCGACGAGCTGTACGACGTGCTCGCCCTGCGACAGGAAGTCTTCGTGGTGGAGCAGCGCTCCATCTACCAGGACGTGGACGGTTTCGACCGGAGCGCGGAACACCTGCTGCTCCACACGGAGTCGCAGGGCCCCCGGCTGCTCGCCGGGTACTTGAGGGTGCTGCCCCCCGGTGTGAAGTATCCCCAGGAGAGCAGCCTGGGCCGCGTGGTGACGTCGCCCCGCGCACGGGCCCAGGGGCTGGGGCGAGAGCTGGTGGCGCGTGGCCTTGCCCGGCTGGACAGCCTGTACCCACAGGCCGCCGTCCACATCGGGGCCCAGCACTACCTCCAGCGCTTCTACGAAGACTTCGGCTTCCAGACGCAGGGCGACGTCTATGACGAGGACGGCATTCCCCACATCGACATGGTGCGGCCAGCGGGCGGGACGCGCTGACGCCGGGCCACGGCCAGCGCTCGCCGCTATGTCCCGGGTGGTCAGACGTTACATGGACCATGCGCTGGGACCGCGCCCCAGCCGAGGAGACGACCCGACTTGCGCCACGGCCTCGCGATGGGGGCACTGCTTGCACTGCTCGCCACCACCCAGCTCGCGTGCGTCGTGGGCCCGCGCTTCACCACGTGTCCGGGTGAAGGCGGCCGGCCCTGGCTGCGCCTGGACAGCGACCACTACACGCTGCACACGGACCTCCTCGCCGAAGAGGCCCGCGAGGCCATGCAGCGCCTGGAGCGGACCCGCGCCGCCATCCTCACGTCGATGTGGCCGCAGTCCCTGCGCCAACAGATGACGAAGCTGGACGTCTACGTGATTCAGAGCCCGCGCGAGTTCGAAGGCCTCTACCCACGCCGCGTGCGCGCATTCTTCTTCCGCTCCGACAGCGAGGCTCTCATCGTCCTGTCGGGACGGCCCGGCACTTGGGAGCAGACCTTCTCCGGCCTCTCCCTGGCATCCTCGTCGCCGCTGAACCATGAGCTGGCCCACTATCTGAGCGCCTATCCCCTGTCCCGTCAGCCCCGTTGGCTTTCTGAGGGGATGGCGGAGTACCTGGAGACGTTGCGAATCTCCAAGGATGGGAGAACGGCGGTCGTCGGAGCGCCGCACTGGACGGCCATCGCGCATATCCGACCCAGGCTCAACAAAGTCCTGCGAGACGTGGCGCAAGGATGGTCGATGCAACAAGTCCTTCAATGGGACCGCACCCTGGAGGCCCGCGAGCAGGACAAGGAGGTCGAGGCGAACTACGCGGGAAGCTGGCTGCTGGTGCACTGGCTGGTGAATGAACGCCCCCAGCCCTTCGCCGAATACCTGGCACTGCTCCACCAGGGCGTCTCGCCCGATGAAGCGCTCACGCGGACGTTGCCCGAACTGACGTCGCCGTCGCTCGACGGCTTGCTCTATCAATACGTGCGCAAACGCCACTTCGTGGAGCGGACCGTCTCCGTGCCTCCCATCGGAACGGCGTTCGTCGAGGAGTACCTCGATGACGCCCAAGTCCATGCCATCCGCGCCAGGCTCGCCGCGCTGGGGGCACACCTGGCGCACCGGGAGCCCTTCATCACCAACCGCCAGAAGGTGGCGAGGGACGAACTCGATGAGGCGCTCCGGCTGAACCCCACGGGACTCCTGGCGCTGTCCGCGAAGCTGCGCGGCGCGGCGCCGTCCGAACAGGTGGCCATTGGCCGAAGCATCGTGGAGGCCCATCCCCACGAGAGTGAGGCCTGGCTGCTGCTGGGCATGGCGATGCGGCACGCCCCCGCCGCGACAGAGGAGCGCGAGGCCACCTATCGCGAAGCCCTGCGGCTCGATCCGCGCAACGCCAACGCGGCGCGTGAACTGGCGTGGATGCTCATCAACCAGGACCGGAGCGAAGAAGCCCTGCCGCTGGCGCGCTGGGCCGTGGCGCTCGCGCCGTGGAGCCCCAACGCCCTGGACACGCTGGCCCTGGCGCTGGCCGGCACCGGCGCCTGCGAGGAGGCACGGCAGGCGGAGCACCGGGCACTGGATTTCATCCAGGAGGACGGCGCGCCAGAGCTGGAGTACCTGCTCCGCCAGCGCATCGCCGGGCTCGAGGACGGCACCCTCTGCGTGGCGAGCCCGCCCGGCCCCTGAGGCACGGAGGCTGGCGATGGGCCGACAACACTTCCCGGACGCCATCTGTCGCGTACCTCACGCGTCAGGGTGGCTGGGGCGGCCGGCGACTTCGTGGCCCCATGACGCAATGCGCGTCCATGGCTTTCCTGCGGGGCCATGAGCCAGTGCACTCACATCGTCGACAATCCCTTCACCGGAGACGTCGCCGCTTCGGTCGAGCCCACGTCCCCCGTGAAGCTGGACACCGTGCTGGAGCGAGCCCGCGCCGCGTCGCGCGCGCTGCGCGCCCTGAGCGTGGCGGAGCGCGTGAAGCTGGTGCTGCGCGCGTGCGAGGCGATGGAGAAGAACGCCGACGCCATCGCACGGGACATCACCCGGCAGATGGGCAAGCCGCTGTCCCAGGCCCGGGGTGAGGTGGGCGGCATGGCGGGACGCCTGCGCCACATGGCCGCCATCGCCGAGGAATCCCTCGCGGACATCGTCCTGCCGCCCAAGGACGGCTTCGAGCGGAGAATCGCGAAGGAGCCGCTGGGCGTGGTGCTGGACCTGCCCGCGTGGAACTACCCTCTCCTCACCGCGGTGAATGCCATCGCGCCCGCCGTGCTCGCGGGCAACGCGGTCATCGTGAAGCACTCGCCGCGCACGCCCCTGTGCGGTGGCCACTTCGCGCGCGCCTTCGCCGAAACAGGCGCGCCCGACGGCGCGGTGCAGGCCATCTTCCTGGACTACCCGGGGACGGAGCAGCTCGTCGGTGACGCGCGTGTGGACCACGTCCTCTTCACGGGCTCGGTGCTCGGCGGCCACAAGATGCAGACGGCCGCGCGCGAGCGATTCCTCCACATGGGCCTGGAGCTGGGAGGCAACGACCCGGCCTACGTCGCGCCGGACTGTGACTTCGACAAGTCGGTGGAGAACATCGTCGACGGTGCCATGTACAACGCGGGGCAGAGCTGCTGTGCCGTGGAGCGGGTGTACGTGCACCGCTCGCTGTACGAGCGCTTCGTCGCCGCCGCGGAGCCACTCGTGCGCGCCTACGTGCTGGGCGACCCGGAGTCCGAGCAGACGACGATGGGCCCCATCGCCCAGCCCTGGCACCCCGCCGAGTTGCAGTCCTTCGTCCAGGACGCCACGAACCTGGGCGCACGGCTCGTCACGGGTGGCCGCGCGGCACAAGTGGGAGGACGGGGCCGCTTCTTCGAACCCACCCTGCTCCGCGACGTGAGCCCCCAGGCGCGGCTGATGCGTGAAGAGTCCTTCGGGCCGCTGCTGCCCATCGCGCCGGTGGACTCGGATGAGGAGGCCCTGGCGCTGATGAATGCCTCGCGGCTGGGCCTCACCGCGAGCGTGTGGACGTCCGACCGGGAGCGCGCGGACCGGCTGGCGCGGCAACTGGAAGCGGGCACCGTCTACATGAACCGCTGTGACGCGCTGGACCCCGCTCTGCCATGGAGCGGCGTGAAGGACTCCGGACGCGGCGTGACGCTGAGCGCGCTGGGCTTCGACGCCCTGACGCGACCCAAAGCGCTCCACTACCGCCTGCGCTTCTGACGCGCGGCTACAGCTTGCGCAGCCTCACCCGCTTCACCTTGTGGTCGGGGCCCTTGAGGAGGATGAGGCGCGCGCGCGAACGGGTGGGCGCGATGTTCTGGGCCAGGTTGGGCCCGTTGATTTCGCCCCACACCGACTCGGCGAGCTGAATCGCCTGCTCGTGGTTCAGCTCGGAGAACCGGCGGAAGTAGCTGCGCTCGTCGCGAAACGCCGTCTGCTGGAGCTTGAGGAAACGGTTGACGTACCAGCGGCGGATGTCGTGCTCGTGCGCGTCCACGTAGATGGAGAAGTCGAAGAAGTCGGAGAGGAACGTCGCCGGCATCTGCTTCCCCTCCTGTGCCCCGGCCTGGAGGACGTTGAGCCCTTCCAGGATGAGGATGTCGGGCTGGCGGACGACCTGCGCCTCACCGGGCACCACGTCGTAGACGAGGTGCGAATACACCGGCGCCGCCACCTCCGCGCGTCCGGCCTTCAGCTCCGCCAGGAAGCGCACCAGGGCGCGCCGGTCGTAGCTCTCCGGGAAGCCCTTGCGCTTCATCAAGTCGCGCTCGGTGAGGACGTCGTTGGGGAAAAGGAACCCGTCCGTCGTCACCAACTCCACGCGCGGGTGGTCCGGCCACCGCTTCAGCAGCGCCTGGAGGATGCGCGCCGTCGTGCTCTTGCCCACCGCCACGCTCCCGGCGATGGCGATGATGTACGGCACCTTCTGCGTCGAACCTCCCAGGAAGGCTTGCTGCTCCGCCCACAGCCGCTGCGCCGCGGCCACCTGCAGGTTCAGCAACCGGGACAAGGGCAGGTAGACGTCCACCACCTCGTCCAGGTCGAGGTGCTCTCCCAGGCCCCGCAGGCCGTCAATGTCCTCGGACTTCAGCGGCAGAGGCGTTGCGGCACGCAGCGCCCGCCAGGCATCCCGTTCCAGGTCGATGAACATGGCTGGGGACAGACCGGTGGCTAAGGCCATGGATTCCACTCCAGGAGCTGAACATCCAAGCCGCCGCGTAGCACAGCCGAGACGTTCACGCTCGGACGTTCAGGTGCCAGCCGCGGGATCCCACCCGTAGAAGCGCTTCAGTTCCTCATAGAGGTCCGGCGTCTTCTCCTGCATTTGCCGGGGTTTCTCGAAAAACGATTCGGTGGCCACCGCGAAGAACTCGGCCTCGTTGAGCCCACCGTAGTCATCCAGCACCTGCCGTTCCCGGCGCTGGCCCTGCTGAAGTTTGTGGAAGTGCTCGCTCATCACCGCGCTCCAGGCCCGGTAATGCGAATACGCGCGCAGGTTGGGCGTGCCATCGAAGGCGCCGTCGGCCCGGTCCAACACGTGGGCGAACTCATGCGTGGCGGTGTCGTGACCATCGCCCGGGTTGCGCAGCCCCGCGAGCACCGACTCCCACGAGAGGATGACGGAGCCCCAGTTCTTCGCCTCGCCCAGCACCCCGCCCGTGCGGTCCGGGATTCGGAAGGCGCTGGGATAGACGATGACCTCCCGCAGCCGGTCGTAATACGAAAGGCCCAGGTGCAACACGAGTTGCACCGCGGTGGCGGATATCACCACGCGAATCTCGTCGGTGACCTCCAGGCCGCCGGCGCCGATGAACTCCTTCTCCCACGCGAACACCTTGAGCTTGTCCAGGAAGGGCTGCCGCAGCTCCGGGGAGAGGGTGCGGAAGAAGGGCACGCGCGCGTCGAGGTAGCCCAGCCAGGCCTCCGGAAAGGGGCGGCGAAGCAGTCGCCGACGCCGGAACTGGCGGATGAAGGAGAACATGCGCCCTGGCATAGCAGACGCGCATGGCGCGAGGAGCACCTCCCGGGACGAAACTGGAGGTAGATTGCGCCTGGCGGGCGCGGCCGGCAGCCCCTTTCACGGACGTGCAACGAGTGATGAGCAGACGCGTGTGGGTTCGATGCGCGGCGCTGGGGCTGAGCCTCCTGGCGTCCCAGGCACCGGCGCAAATCACGGAGTCAGACCCGGTCGTCGAGGAAGTGGTGGTCCGCGGCCCGGAGAAGACCCAGCCGGACACGGTGCGCGCCTATGCGCGTGTGGGGGAAGGAGACCCGCTCACGCTCGAGGACCTGGCCAAGGTCGAGCGGCGGCTGGTCGCCACGGGCCTCTTCCAGGAGGTGAAGGTCAGCTACGAGCCTTCCGGGCCGGGCCGGGTGCGGCTGATTCTGGAGGTGGAGGACAAGGCATCCTGGGTGGTGGCGCCCACCTTCGTGCTGCAATCCGACAACGTCGGCGGCGGCGTGCTGTACGCGGAGAACAACCTCTGGGGCCGCAGCAAGAAGTTCGCGACCGCGGCCCAGGTGAGCACGGCGGAGAGCGGCATCTTCGCGGGCTTCCTGGACCCGAACCTCTTCGGGCTGCCCCAGCTCCGCTTCAGCCTGGAAGGCCAGCTTCGCAGCGACCGGGTAGACGAGTACCAGGCCGGCTCCGGCCAGCGGCGCCCAGAGGTGGTGCGACGGACGCGGATGAACTCCGCGTCCATCGCCGGAGAGCTGGGCTTCCTGCTGTTCGAGCGCGTCCGCGCGGCGGCCAAGTACCGGCTGATGTCCATCGACGCGAAGTCCCCCGACACCGCCGAGGAGGTGACGACGCCCGCGTTCTCCCTGGGCCCGTCGCAGCAGGATGCGTCCCTGCGGCTGATGGTGGGCATCGACACGCGGCAGAACCTGCACGCGGTGATGGAGGGCCTCAACCTGGAGGCTTCCTACGAGCTCTCCAATCCCGGCGTCGGCAGTGACTTCCGCTACGAGCGCTTCGGACTGCTGTACCGCCATGGCCTGCGGCTGGTGGGTGAACACAACCTGGTGCTGCGCGGCGAGGCCGTGGCGGGGGTGGACCTGCCGTTCCATCAGGAGTTCGTGATGGGCGGCAATTCACTGCGCGGCTTCGTCTACCGTCAGTTCCGGGGCGACACGCGCCTGTCCTTCACCGCCGAGTACCACTTCCCCCTCTTCACGGTGAACCCGCTGTCCTTCCGCGGCGTCGCCTTCTCCGACACGGGGATGATGATGTGGCGCAAGCTGCCCGGGGACCGGGAGTTGCGGGACGTCAATGGGCGCGTGGTGCGCAGCTACCTACCGGATACGGAAGACGGGCTGGGGAACGCCACGGTGGCCCAGGGCGTGGGCGCCGGCCTGCGGCTGTACCTGCGCAACATCGTGCTGCCCCTGGTGGGCGTGGACGCGGCCTACAGCGTCAACTCGGGCGAGTTCCGCTTCTATCTGGTGGCGGGTGTGAATCCGTCCTAGGGACGACACGTCAGGCGGCCCCGTGGTGGGGCGTCGGGTGCGGCGCGCCATGCCTCCATGTCATGAGGACATGCGCGTCTCCCCTCCCCGCTTCCCGCGAGTCCGCCATGTCCGACGAACGCTTCACGACCAGCCGCGAGGTCTACCACCGCATCCAGTGGGACCCGCGGTTCGACCCCCGCGAGTTCACCATCGGCTACGACGCCCATGGTGAGACGCGCGAGGAGATGCCATTCGCGGCCTTCGTTCCGGACGGCGAGATTCCCTGGCACCGCGTCTGGTACTTCAAGCGGGGCCACCAGGTGGTCTGGGACCGCGAGCAGCGCTTGGACCTGCTGAATTCGCCGCAACCTCCGCCCGGGTAGCGGGTTGAAGGGAGCGGATGCGAAGATGACGGGCATGTTGAGAACGCTGCTGGTCGTCCTTGGAGTCGTCCTGGCTGCCTGTGGTGAATCAGACGCGCCCACCCCGGATGGAGGAGCGTCTCCACCCGCCCCAGACGCGGGAGTTCCCCAGCCCGACGCGGGGAGCCCTCTGGACGATGCAGGAACCCCGGAGCCGGACGCCGGCTCGCCATGGGCCACGGTGACCGCCGTGCTGGAGGCACGCGTCGCCGAGGCGGGTGCCTCCGTTCCGGGACTGGGCCTCGCGGTGTACGACGCGCAGGACCGCAAGGTGTACGAACACATCGTCGGGGACTTCGCGCCGGACCGGCGGGTGGCCGTGGCCTCCGCGTCGAAGATGGTGTCCGGCACCCTTCTCTTCGAGCTCATCCGCCAAGGCCGTCTCTCGTTGGACTCCACCACGGGCCAGGTGCTCGGCTGGACGGGGAACAAGGCGGGAATCACCCTGCGACACCTGCTCTCCTTCACGTCGGGACTGCAACCCTCGCACCTCTGCACGTTCCAATCCGGCATCACCCTGGCGGACTGTGTCGCCAGCATCGCCCAGACCCCACAAGTCGCGGCTCCCGGGGCGCGCTTCGACTACGGCAGCACCCACTTGCAAGTCGCCGCGCGCATGGCGGAGGTGAGCACGGGCAAGACGTGGAACGCCCTCTTCACCGAGACGCTGGCCCAGCCGCTGGGCCTGCCTTCAGGCGTCACCTACTTCACCGCGCCCAATCACCCGCTGGGCACCACCAATCCCCTGGTGGCGGGCGGGCTGCGCGCGTCCATGAATGAGTACGCGCCCCTGCTGGCGCTCGTCTTCCACCGGGGCACGCATCCCGGCGGTGTCATCGGCACGCCGGAGCTCTTCGACGCACAGGCCGTCGAGCCCTTCCCTGGCGTCGTCGTCGGCAATTCGCCAGCGGCGGACATGGGCCTGGACCTCCGCTATGGCCTGACGGCGTGGCTGGAGTGCCCCACGCCCGCGCAGGGCTGCGCCGTCATCAGCTCGCCAGGGGCGTTCGGATGGACGCCCTGGGTGGACCGGGAGGCGGGCTACTACGCCGTCCTCGGGATGCACCTTCAGCGGGATGACCCGGGCGCGGGCGTCGTCAGCTTCGCGATGCACCTCTCCACGGAGGTGAAGCCCCTCATCCGGGCGGCGCTGGCCCCCTGAACCAGCGGCTATCCGTCGAAGCGCCTCCGCCGCAGGTCCAGCATCCACGCCTCCAGCGCGGCCACGGCCTCGTCGGGCGGCGACTCAGGCAGCACCGAGTCCGCCCGCGCGGCTTCGAGCACCTCGAACGCACGCGACACCTCGCCGCGCCACCGCGCGCTCAGAGCCTCCGGAAGCTCGCTCTTCTCCCCGCGCAGCTTCTGCTCCACCAGGGCATGGGCCTCCACGAAGCCGTACTGCGACAGCAGCTCCGTGACGTCCGTCTCCACCACGCCAGTCCGCAGCGCATGGGTCCCCGTCAACGTGGTGCGCAGCACGTAGAGCAGCCGCTTCGCCGAACGGAAACCGCTCTTCTCCCACTCGCGAAGCTGTCCCTGGGCAAAGCCGTTGTAGTGCCGGTACATCTTGCGAGACAGCACCGCGCGCACCAGCGGACGCAGCGACTCCAGCTCCGGAGACACGCGCAGGGGGATGGCCCCCAACACCCGCTCCAGGTAGTTCCCATTGCCTTGCAGGATGCCCTGGAGCACCGGCAGCAGTTCGTTGGACGAGTAGTCCACCTCCACGCCCTCCAGCACCTCCAGTCGCTCCGTGGGGACATGCACGGGCTGCAGCGTCAACAACGCCGCGGTATGCGCGACGTGGATGGACTTCAGGTCCAGGTCGCTGTCCGGCGAGGGGAAGCCATAGGCGTGCGCTCCGGACAGGGAGACGACCAGATGCGCGCGGTGCCGGGACTCCTCGTCCAGCACCCGGTCCGCCATCGCGCGTTGATGTTCCGTCAAAGTGCCCTTCATTCCGAATCCCTCCACCCCATGGCCGGGGCCTCCGGCGCGTCACGTCCCAGCGGCCCGGGTTCCTTCAGCACCCAGCGCCGCGCCAACTCCTCGCCCACGCGCCGCAGCAACCGGTCCGCGCGTTCGTAGTCCGGATGCTCTGGCAGACGGCTCTCCCGATGCGCGGCCTCCAGGTCCGGCGCAAGGGCCTCCGCGTCCCGCAGCACGTCTTCCAGCGGCACGCGGCCCGCCTTGATGTCCAGCAGCCGCGCCTTCAGTGCGCCAGAGGCCTCGAAGACGGGCGCGCCCTCGCGCAGCCACCCTGTCGCCGTGGCCACCAGCCGCAGCAGGTTGTAGGCGTTCTTCGGGCGCAGCTCGCGCGCGGAGGGAGGCCGCTGACCGCCGCTTCGCGCATAGGCGGTGAGCGCCTTGAAGTCGTTGGCCGCCAACAGCCCCTGGTCCCAGAGCGAGCGGTAGAGCTGCTTCACGTACGTCTTCGCCGCCAGCAGCGCGTCCTGCGCCGACGGCGCCTCGCGGGGCGACACGGCCGACAGCCGGCGCGCCACCTCGTCCAGGTCCGGCGCGGGCTCCTCGCACAGCCATTCGAGCAGCAGGTCCCGATGCTCCGCCAGCCGCTGGCTGCGGGTGAGCTTGTCGAGCTGGCTCATGGCGTAACGCCCGAAGCTGCCGAACAGGGCCTTGGACACGAAGGCGTCGCGCTCCGCCAGGAGCCACTCGCCCACCGGGTCCAACGCCTTCGCGCCCGGCACGAAGAGCGTCTCCAGCGTGTTCGGGTCCGCGCGGAGCGCCTGCTCCACCGCCTTGTGGACCTCCCAGTACATGGTGCTGCCATCCGCGCTCACCAAATCCCTGGGCGCGTCGACCAGTCCGAACCGCCAGGGGAGCGGCAAGGCGAACACGCCGCGCACATCCACGTCCGAGCGCTCGTCGGCAAGCCCCCATGCATGGCTGCCCACGCGCGTCTCCAGCACCACACATGGCGTCAGCGCGCTCCAGGCCGCCTCGCGGCGCTGGGCGAACTGCACCTGCCCCGGGCGCCGGGGCACCAGCTCGTCCCGCGCGAACCACACCTCCCCCACGCCGACAATCTGCACGTCGAAGCCGCCATCATGCGCGCGGACCACACGGCCCACGACGCCCTGCGGAATGCGGCGGCCTCCCGAGGCCAGGCGCTCCACGCGCGTCGTCACCTCGGTGCCGTGCGGCAGCGGCACCGACAACCGGTCCACCTGCTCCAGCCCCCGGATGCGCGCGCCGCCTGGGGAAGGAGCCTCCGTCGATGAATCACTCATGGGGTCATCACCTCTCGAATCGATGCGAAAGCCGCCCAGGGACGGCGGGACGAGCGCCCCCCTGACCCGACCCGAGGCGGGCCTCAGCGCCGGGTAGACGCCGCCGCATCACGGCCCAGCTCCGCCGCCAGCCGCTCGTCGGGGTCCGGCCGCTTGTCGCGCAGGGTGACGAACTCCTCGGCCGCGGTGGGGTGGATGCCCACGGTGGCATCGAGCTGCTTCTTGGTGACGCCACACTTCACCGCCACCGCCAGTCCCTGGATGATTTCCGGTGCGTCCGTCCCCACCATGTGACAGCCGAGCACGCGGTTGGACTCGCGCTCCACGACCACCTTCATCATGGTGCGCTCGTTACGCCCGCTCAGGGTGTGCTTCATGGGGCGGAAGCTGGTGACATAGATGTCCAGCTTCCCATGACGCTCCCGTGCCTCCTGCTCCGTCAGCCCCACGGAGGCCACGGGCGGCTGGCTGAAGACAGCCGACGGTACGTTGGTGTGGTCCATCTGCGTCGGGTTGTCGTTGAAGAGCGTCTCCGCCAGGGCACGCCCTTCCGAGATGGCCACCGGCGTGAGGTTGATGCGGTCGGTGATGTCGCCCACCGCATAGATGCTCTCCACCGAGGTGCGGGACCACGCGTCCACCACCACCGCGCCGCGCGCGTCCAGCGTCACTCCCACTTCCTCCAGTCCCAGCCCCCCCGAGTTGGGAACGCGCCCGGTGGCGAACAGCACCGCGTCCGCCTCCACCGTCTCGCCCCCGCCCGTCAGCAGGCTCACCCCACCCTCGGCTCGCTTTTCGATGTCCCGGATGAAGGTGTCCGTCATCAGCTCGATGCCCTTCTTGCGCATCTCGTCCGTGAGGAAGGAGCGGACGTCGTCATCGAACCCACCCAGCACGCTGGCGCCGCGAATCAACATCGTCACCTTGGAGCCCAGCCCGTGGAAGACGCCCGCCAGCTCCACGCCGATGTACCCGGCCCCGACGACGGCCAGCCGCCGAGGCAGCTCGGGGAAGGACAGCGCCTCATCGGAGGTGATGGCGTGCTCGATGCCGGTGATGTCGGGCGGCAGGTAGGGCCGCGAGCCCGTGGCAATCAGGATGCGCTCGGCCGTGTACAGCTTTCCGGCCACCTCCACCGTGTGCGGGTCCACCACGCGCCCGCGCCCTTCCAGCAGCGTCACGCCCGAGTCGCGCAACAAGCGCGCATACACGCCACGCAGCCGGTCCAACTCCTTGTCCTTGGCGGCCAGCAGCTTGCTCCAGGTGAACAGCGGCTCCTGGACCGTCCAGCCATAGCCCTCCGCGTCCTGGAACTCCTCCCGGAAGTGTGCTCCGTACACCAGGAGCTTCTTGGGCACGCAACCACGGTGGACACACGTGCCGCCCACGTCGCGGTCCTCACACAGCGCCACCCCGGCCCCGTGTGCCCCGGCCCTGCGGCTGGCCGCCACACCGCCAGAGCCGCCGCCAATGGTGAACAGGTCGAAGTCGTATCGGGCCATGCGTTTTGACTCTCCTCGGTGGCATTCGCGAATGAGCTTGAAGAGATAGCGCTCGGATGGGGCGTCGCGCACCGTCGACGTGCGCCTCCGCCGCGTAATCCGGGCCGCCCCACTCGCCGCGTGTCAGGCGCCGGACAGGGCCAGGACGCTGTCCCGCAGGCGGCCCAGCAAGAGCCGCGTCACTTCCAGCTCCGCCCGGCACCGCTCGAGCCGCTCGGGCATGTCCTCCAGCAGCCCGGAGTCCGCCTGCAACTCGATGTCGCGGGCCTGGGACTCCAGCGCGCTGGCGCCGAACCAGGCCGCGTTCGACTTGAGCGTATGCGCCGCCCGGCCCAGGTCGTCCGCGTGCCCACGCCCCAGGGCCGAGTACGCGTCCTCCAGGAGCGCCGGCATGCTGTGCAGCGCGGTGTCGATGAGTTCGGGGAGAATCTGCGCCGCCTGCGCCCCCAGCTCCGCCCACAGCCGGGCGAGCGCGGCAGACTCCAGGCCCGGGATGCGCGCCGCGTCCGGCAGGCCTTCCATGACCGTTTGCAGCGGCGTCAGCGCGACCGCGCCGCTCGCGACCCGCCGCTCCGGTGCCACCTCCGAACGCCGGGGCTGGCAGCGCAGCAGCGCCGCCGTCAGCGCCTCCACGCGGATGGGCTTGCCCAGGAAGTCATCCATGCCCGCCGAGAAGCACTGCTCCCGGTCGGAGTCCATGGCGTTGGCCGTCATCGCGATGACCCAGGGCTGCGCCTTGGGCGGCAGTTCCTGGCGGATGCGGCGCGTGGCCTCCAGGCCGTCCATCTCCGGCATCTGCAGGTCCATGAGGACCGCGTCGTAGCGCTTCTGGGACAACGCCTGCAGCGCCTGGCGTCCGTTCAGCGCCACGTCAGCGCGGTAGCCGAGCCGCTCCAGCACCAGCAGCGCCAGCTTCTGATTGGTGGCGTTGTCCTCCACCAGGAGGATGTCCAGCGGCACGGTGTCCCCCGGCCGCTCCCCCGGAAAGGGCCCCGCTCGCGAGGGCCGCGTCTGCCGGGGCTCCGGGAGCTGGGGAAGGTGCTGCGAGAAGCACGACACCAGCGCGTCGTAGAGCTGCGAGTCCTTCAGCGGACGCGACAACACGCCCGCGAACAGGCCCTCGGGGGGATTGCCCCGCCGGCCCGGCGTCGACACCAGCACCAGGGGAAGGGCCCGCGTCTCCTCGCGCTGCCGGATGCGCTCGGCCAGCGCGGTGCCATCCAGCCCCGGCATGTGATGGTCAATGAGCACCGCGTCGAACGAAGCCCCCGCCTCGAGTTGGGCGAGCGCGTCCATCCCCGACGCGGACTCCACGGGCACCAGGCCCCACGCCTGGAGCTGCCGGCCCAGCAACCTTCGAAACAGAGCGTTGTCATCCACGACGAGCACGCGCCGGCCCTGGAGCAGCCCCTGCTCCTGGCGCGGCTGCACCGCGTAGGCTTGTGGCGCAGCCTGGGCGCGCAGGGTGAAGCGGAAGGTGGTGCCTTGTCCGGGCACGCCCTCACTCTCCACCCAGATGGTGCCGCCCATGGCCTCCACCAGCCGCTTGGAGATGGCCAACCCCAGCCCCGTGCCACCAAAGCGCCGCGACACGGAGGCATCCAGTTGGTTGAACGGCTGGAACAGCCCGGTGCGCCGGTCGTCGGGAATCCCCAGGCCGGTGTCCTGCACGCTGAAGGTCAGCTCCCAGTCCGCCGCGCCCTCCGTGCCGCCCAGGGCCAATCCCTCCACGCTCACCACCGCGCCGCCGTGTTCGGTGAACTTGAGCGCGTTGCCCACCAGGTTGAGCAGCACCTGGCGGAGGCGCGACGCATCGCCCACCAACATCTGCGGCAGCGGCGGCGCGAGGTCACACCCCAGGTCCAGCCCCTTCTCGCTGGCGCGCACGGCCATCAGGTCCAGGACGGACTCCACGCACTGGCGCAGGTCGAAGGGCCGCAGCTCCGCCTCGAAGCGACCGGCCTCGATCTTGGAGAAGTCCAGCACGTCGTTGAGCAACGTCAGCAGCGCCTCGCTGCTCTGCCGGATGGTGGCGACGAAGTCGCGCTGCTCTTCCGTCAGCGCCCGGTCCAGGAGCAGGCCCGTCATGCCGATGATGGCGTTCATCGGCGTGCGGATTTCGTGGCTCATGGTGGCCAGGAACAGGCTCTTGGCCTGATTGGCCGCCTCCGCCGCCTTGCGTGCCCGTTCGAGGTCGGTGATGTCGTGGTAGATGGCGATGAAGCCAAGCTGCCGCCCGCCCACCGACACCGGCAGCGCCCGCAGCTCCACGTCCACCACGCTGCCATCCTTGCGGACCCGCCGGGTGACGGAGCGCAGCCGCCCGCGCTGCACGACCTCGCGCGACGCCTGCTCCGCTTCCGGGAGGACGGTGGGCTCGGTGGCGACCAGTTCGAAGATGTGCTTGCCGAGCGCTTCTGCCGGCGAATACCCGAACAGGCGCGTGGCCTCGGGGTTCCACGACAGCACGCGGAACTGGCGGGTGATGGTGATGATGGCCACCGGGCTGTTGATGACCACCGCCTCGAAGAACTCCTTCTGCTGCCGGAGCGAGGCCTCCACCTCCAGGCGGGCCGTCATGTCATGGAGCTGCAAGACCCAGCCCCCGTCCCCTTCTCCGGGCAGGGGCAGCGTCACCACCCGCAGGTAGTGCGCGGGGCCAGAGCCGCCTGGGCGATGCCCGGCCAGCTCCGTCTCGCGCAGGGCGGCATCGGCGGGAGCGCGGGGCTCGGGAGGACGCCAGCCGGGCAGGAGCAGCCCCACCGGCTGCCCCACGAGTCTGGTACGCGGCCCGAAGATGCGTTCCGCGGCGCGGTTGACCTCCACGATGCGCTGCCCAGCATCCAGCACGAGCACCCCATCCCGCGAGTGCTCGAAAATCGCTGCATGTGCGCTTGACGCCAGGTCAGCCACCCTTCCCCCTGCCACGAGAATGAAGGCCCGCTCGGACCGCATCATGCCAGACGCGCGCGCGGACCAGGTCCGTGTTGCGACGAGCCGTCAGCGGCTGTTCCACCAGGCCTTGAACTCGTTCCAGGAAATCTTCCCGGTGCGGTCCGTGTCGACGATGTCGACGGCGATTTCCAGCTCCTCGTCGGAGATGTTCTGCCCCAGCGCCTCCAGCAAGCGCGCGAACTCCGCACGGTCGATGGTGCCGGTCCGGTCGCGGTCGTACCGCTGGAAGATGTCGAGCACCTCGTCGCCGGAACTGGTGAACTCGTCCACCGCGGCGTGGGTGGGCGCCAGGGGCTGGAGCCCCGCGGACGTCGTCTCCACCTGCTCGACGAAGGGCACCCCTGTCGTGGGCCGCTCACGCCGAGACTTGGAGGTCCGCCGCGTCGCCGCCTTGCGCGTGGTGGCCTTCTTCGCGGTGGTCTTCTTGGCCGCTGCCTTCTTCGCCGTCGTCTTCTTCGCGGGGGCCTTCTTCGCAGCCGCCTTCTTCGCCGTCGTCTTCTTCGCCGTCGTCTTCTTCTTCGTGGTGGTCTTCTTCGCGCCGTGCGCCTTGCCAGCCGCCTTCTTCGGCGTGGCCTTCTTCGCCGTCGCGGTACGCCGGGATGACTTCTTCGCAACAGCCGTCTTGCGTGACTTCGTCGCCATGATGAACCCCTCCCTGGACGGCGCGCATCGTAGCGCTCCCTCGTTCGGGTCCAAGCATCGGCACGCGCCCCAACCCACCCATTATGCGGTGCGGCCTCCGTCCCCTGGCGAACGCGGACGGTGGGGAGGGCCTGAAATCAAGTCCAAAACATGGTCCAAGATGACCCACCCAGCGGATTCAAAGCCCAGGCTACCCTGGAACCCCGGGAGGCAAACTGCTAGCAGGCCGTCCGCCAGCCTTCTTGACTGCTTGCCGCACCGTGTTGGTAGCAAGAAGGGCCCGCGAGATGTTCACATGCCGCCGTGCGCCGCGAACAGGGCCGCCCGCACGCTCGCTACTGCGCCGCCAATCCTGCCCGGCCCCCACTGGAACCCCGCGTCGGAATGAATGACTCGCTAGAGACCCTCCTGGCCGATGGCATCATCGAAGCCATCATCGGCCAGTTGAAGACGGGCAAGGAGGCCGAGGTATGGCTGGTCCAGCATGCCGGCCAGGTGGTCGCGGCCAAGCTGTACAAGGAGCGCCACGAGCGCAACTTCCGCAACAACGCGGGCTACCGGGAAGGCCGCGAGGTGCGCAACTCGCGCACGCGCCGCGCCATGGAGAAGGGCAGCCGCTTCGGCCAGAACGCCGCCGAGGACGCCTGGAAGAGCGCGGAGTCGGACTCGCTCTACAAACTGCACGCCCAGGGGGTGCGCGTCCCCACCCCGGTGCTGTTCTACGAGGGCATCCTCCTCATGGAGGTGGTGCTGGATCCAGAGGGCCACCCCGCCCCGCGCATGGTGGAAGCC
>NZ_SRLV01000076.1:0-43404 GCF_006518205.1 Myxococcus sp. CA005
GAGGGGGGACGGGCAGCGGGGGGCGGAGAAGGCGGTACGGACTTGGGCACGGGCTTCGGAGCCTCCGGGAAATCCCATTCGAGCGGCGCGCCAGCGGCCACGGGCGGAGGCGGAGCACCGTCCTCGTCCTCCAGGGCCACGGCTTCCACGATGTCCAGCGGCTCGCCCCGAGCCCGCGCCAGCGCGGCGTCCAGGTCGTCCGAAGCCGCCACGAAGACGCGCATCTGCTTGCGGAGCTGGAAGCGCAGCTCGTCCACGAGCGTCACGTCCGCCGGGTCATCCACCGCGACGAGGATGCGCTCGCTGCGGCCTTCCACTTCCATCCGGAACGGCAGGATGCGGTGCTCGGACTGGAAGTCCACGGACACCAAACCCGCGACGTTCGCCGGAATCTCCTCCGGCAGCGCCACGAAGGGAAGCGCGTGCTGGGCGGACAGGGCCTGCGCGATGTGCGTGGGCGTGCACAGCCCCTGCGCCACCAGCACCTCACCCAGGCGATGACTGCCGAATGCGCCCCGACGTCCCAATGCCACGCGGACCTGCTCCTCCGTCACGACGCCGGCCTCGACGAGCAGCTCACCAATCTTCTTGCGCATGGGGGACTACCGCTTGACCTTCGCGAGATACTCCTCGCGGCTGAACACGCCCTTCTCGATGAGCAACTCCACCATCGCCTTGAGGGCGGCGACTTCCTTGCGCTGCACTTCTTCCACGTTGCGAAGCAGCTCCGCCGGGCTGCCAGAGGCCGCCGCGGGACGGGCGGCGGGAGCCTCGGACGCAGGGGCGGGACGGGCCGAGGCCGGAGCGCCGCGCGGCGAGGTCGCCGCGGCCGCCGGGTCCAGGTCCTTGAGGTTCTTCACCACCGTGCGGCCCTGGGCGTCCACCACCTTGAAGTTGGTGTCCGCGTCCTCCAACTCGTGGTTCTGCTCGTAGATGCGCGCGAAGGCCCGGGCAATGGAGGTCCGGCCCGCCACGTTGGGGATGATGCGGCACTTGGTGATGGCGCGCAGTTCGTCCAGCATGCGCACGTTGAGCGGATCCGACATCGCCACCACCAGCGACTTGCCGTCATCCCGCACCTGCAGCGGCAGCACGGAGAAGTCCCGCGCCGTCTGGGCCGGAATCTTCGCCTTCACGTGCGGCTGCACCATCTGCACCGCATCCAGGTTCACCGCCGGCATTCCCAGTTGCTTGGACAGGGCGCGCACCAGGATGTCCTCGGAGACGAGGCTCATCCTGACCAGGATTTCGCCCAGCTTGCCGCCCCACTTCGCCTGTTCGGCGAGCGCGGCCTTCAGCTGGCTCTCCTGAAGCACGTTCGCCTTGATCAGCAATTCACCAAGCTTGATCTGTGCCATGTCGTGGCGCGCACTCTAGACTGTCTCGGCAGCGTGCGCCCCTTCTTCCGCGCCTGCTTGGTCAGGAACCCGGTGCCAGGGGCGCGGACGACCCGGAGGCGGGCGCCCCGGCGGGCAGCTCCCGGCCGGCCTCATCCACCTCCACCACCCGGGCTCCCTCGGGGGGGACCAACTCGTAGAGTGTGAGGTCCGGTCGCGCGTTGAGTTTGATCTGCTGGTAGCGGACCTGGAGCTTCGTCTTCGCCTGCTTCGCCTCCAGTGACACCCGGCCCGGGAAGATGAGCCCGCCCTGCTCCAGGAAGTCCTCGAAGCCCAGGTCGTACCCCGGGATGCCCCGCACCTGACTCTTCATGATGCGCAGGTACTTGGTGTGGACGTCGAGAACCTGCGTCGCCTGGCCCCGGTGGAGCGTCAGCACGTAGACGCCCTTCTTGCGGTCCAGCTCCAGCGTCATCCGCTCCGGCGGGATGAGCGGCACCTGCCCGAGCATGATGGGCACCAGCTCCTCGCCCGGCAGCATGACCGGCAGGAAGCGGGACACGTTGGCGGGGCTGGCGGGGCCCTGGTACCAGGTGTTCGTATCCGCCTGATACAGCCCGAAGCGCTGTCCGTCGGACACCAGGGAGGCGAGCGGCCTGTTGAAGAAGTCGAACGTCTCCAGGTGCAGCATGGCCGGCCGGGTGACGGCGATGAACATGCTCAGCGTGCCGCTCTGGTCGGGCAGCTCGGCGCGCAGCTTCGCGTCCCCCTCCAGCGTGACGACGTTCTCCTGGTTCTTCACGACGCGCTGATAGACGGTGTCCGCATCCGTGAGCTCGCCCTCAGGGCCGAACTCGATTCGCTTGGGACAGCCAGAACAGAGCACTACCAGGAAGATTGCGACGGCTGCGCGGTTCATATGGCCTAGTCTGGGCCAAGCCGCCCTGCCCGGTCACCCACCAATGAGCCTGAACGACATCCTCCATTACCTCCGCCTGGGTGGCGTCACCCTCGCCATGCTCATCTTCGCCTCGGTCGCGGCGTTGATTGTCGCCGTCGAGCGCATCATCGTGCTCTGGGGCGTGGGCGAGCGTTCACGCGCCTTGGGTGAGACAGTGAACAAACACCTGCTGCGCGGGGACGTCGCCGCGGCCCGCACCGCCGCCGAGCGCTCCGACGCGGTGGCCGCCGACATCTTCCTGGCCGGGTTCGACCGGATGGAGCGCAGCCGCACCGCCGGGGGCGCTGGCATCGAGGCGGCGGTGGAACGCGAGCGCGCCCAGGTGGCCCTCAAGCTGCGCCGCTACCTGTGGATCCTGGCCACCATCGGCTCGATTACGCCCTTCGTGGGCCTCTTCGGCACCGTCGCCGGCATCATGCGCTCCTTCAAGGACCTGGGCCTGGACGTGGAAGCGGGCGGCACCGGCGGCAGCTCGGCGGTGATGACGGGCATCTCCGAGGCCCTGGTCGCCACCGCGGTGGGCATCCTGGTCGCCGTGCAGGCGATGGTCTTCTACAACTACTTCCAGGCCCGCCTGTCCCGCGTGCTGGTGGAGCTGCGCCTGATTGGCGACGAGTTCGTCGAGCTGCTCAAGGAGCGGGCCGCCGGCCTGCCGCCGTCCGAGCCCATGCCTCCCGAGCCGCAGGCCGCCCCCGCCACGCGCACGGACGCACAGCCCGCCTAGGCCGGAGGAGAACGCACCATGGGCATGGGAAAGACTCCGGGCAGCGACGACGGCTCCGAGGACGGCGTCTTCGCTGAAATCAACATCACCCCGCTCACCGACATCTTCCTGGTGCTGCTCATCATCTTCATGGTGACCAGCTCCGTCATCGTGCAGCAGGGACCGGGCGGCGGCGCCAAGGCCGGCCTCAAGGTGAACCTGCCCAAGGGCGGCGCCGCGGACGTCACCGCGCGCACCACGGACCTGTCGGTGGCGGTGCTCGCGGACGGGCGCTTCATGCTGGCCGGCAACGTCGTCTCCCAGGACGAGCTGCAGCAGGCCTTCGATGACGCCAGGCAGAAGGACGAAGAGACGGTGGTCATCGTCCAGGCCGACGAGGGCGTGCCCCACGGCACCGTGGTGCAGGTGATGGAGCTGGCCAAGAAGGCCGGGCTCGCCCAGCTCGCCATCGGCGTGCGCGAAGGCGAATAGGCAACACCTCCCCGCTGGGAACACGAAGGCCACCCAGGGCAGCGCGCCCGGGTGGCCTTGATGCTTCAGGCGCCCCGCCTTTCAGCGGGGCGCGGGCTCAGACGGACGCGAAGGCGGCGTCCGAGATGTCCATGGGCGAGGTGTCCTCGATGGTGAGCATCTTCGCCGCCTGCTCCACGTTGGGCAGCACGTTCCGCGCGTACCAGAGGGCGCTGTACTTCTTGCCCTCGTAGAAGGCGTGGTCCGGGTGGTCCGCGGAGACGGAGCCCTTCGCCTTCTCCGCGATGACGGCCGCGTCCAGCAGCAGCCAGCCCACGGCGACCTCGGACATCATGTCGAGGAAGCGGTTGGCGGACAGCGGAATCAGCGGGAACTTGCTGCCGTCCTGCGACCAGCCGAACACCACCATGGCGCTGGCCATCAGGGCCTCCTGCGCCGCGGCCAGGGACTTCACGGCCTCGCCGTAGACGGCGTGCTCGCGGTGGGCCTCGATGAAGGAGCCCACGTCGCCCATGAACTGCTGGAAGTGCATGCCGCCCGCCTGGCCCATCTTCCGGCCCACCAGGTCCATGGCCTGGATGTGGGTGGTGCCCTCGTAGATGGAGAAGATCTTCGAGTCGCGGGTGTACTGCTCCACCGGGTAGTCCTGGATGTAGCCGGCGCCGCCGTAGATCTGGATGGCCTGCGCGCACAGGCGGAACGCCTGCTCGGAGCTGTAGGCCTTCACCAGCGGGGTGAGCAGCTCCACCTGGCCCTTGTGGTAGGTGGCCGCGTCGTCATCCTTGCCGGCCAGTTGGCGCGCCTTGTCCAGGTGCATGGCCAGCTTGATGATCAGCGAGCGGATGCCCTCCACATGCGCCTTGATGTCCAGCAGCATGCGGCGGACGTCCGGGTGCTCGATGATGGCGGCGCGGGGCGCGGTGGGGTCCTTCCACTTGGTGAAGTGGGAGCCCTGCTTGCGGTCCTTCGCGTAGTCCAGCGCGTTGTAGTACGCGGCGGACGCCAGGCCAATGCCCTGGATGCCCACGGCGATGCGCGCGCCGTTCATCATCTTGAACATCTGGCTCATGCCGACGTGCTCGACGGTGCCCACGAGCTCGCCGACACAGTTGTCGCTCTCACCAAAGTTGATGACACAGGTGGCCGAGCCGTTGATGCCCATCTTGTGCTCGATGGAGCCCACGCCCACGTCGTTGGGCTGGCCCGAGCTGCCGTCCGCGTTGATGCGCAGCTTGGGGACGATGAACAGCGACAGGCCCTTGGTGCCCGGCGAGGCGCCGTCAATGCGCGCGAGCACGAGGTGGATGATGTTCTCCGCCATGTCGTGGTCGCCGCCGGAGATGAAGATCTTCGTCCCGCGGATGTTGTAGGTGCCGTCGCCGTTGCGGCGGGCCGTCGACTTGGCCGCGCCCACGTCGGAGCCGGCGTGCGGCTCGGTGAGGCACATGGTGCCGCCCCACGTGCCGTTGAGCATGCGCTCCACGAACTGTTTCTGCTGCTCGGGCGTGCCGCACTCCGCGACAACTTCCGCCGCGCCGAAGGCCAGGCCGGGGTACATGTTGAACGCCGAGTTGGCGCCCGACAGCAGCTCCTCCACCGTCACCTGGAGCATCATCGGCGAGCCCTGGCCGCCGTGCTCCGGGCTCACGCCCACCGTCTTGAAGCCCTGCTCGTAGAGCTTCTTCCACGCGTCCTTGAAGCCCGTCGGCGTGAAGACGGCGCCGTTCTCCACCCGGCATCCCTCCCGGTCACCCACCGAGTTGAGGGGCCCGAGCACCTCGCGCGCGAAGCGATACGTCTCCGACAGCACCGCCTTCGCTTCGTCCGGACCCCAGGCATCGAACGGCGCCTGGCCGGCCACCTGGCCGAAGCCGAACTGCTCGAACAGCGTGAAGAAGATCTCTCGAAGGTCGGTCTTGTAGGTGTTGATCCCGGCGGACATGGCCACTCCTGCGTGACGGCTCGCTGCCCGCCCTCGGTGAAAAAGGATGAGGTCAGCGGCGCGTTGAGACGCAGGAAGTGTGGCGGCGACTGATTTTTGAGTCAACCCCGAATGACACCTCGCGTTGAGGGGCGGTCAGAACCGCCCCTCCAGACGCGGTGCGCCTGCCTACTTCTTCGCCTTCTTGGCGGAGGGAAGCGTGGCTGTCTTGGCCGCCGGCTTTTCCCTGGGAACCGTCTTCTTGGAGGTGACGCCCTCGCGGCGCTCGTCCGCCTCGTCGCCCCCCTCGCTGGGAGCGGCGCTGGTGGCGGAGGCGGGCGCGGCGGCGCTGCTCAGGCTCTCCCGAGGCACCTCCACCACGATGGGGGACTGGCCGGAGCGCTGCCGGTTCTCGTCCTCCAGCGAATAGAAGAGCTGGATCTGCGAGGAGCCCTTCATCAGCAGTTCGCCCTTCTGGTTCTCCGCCCAGAGGTCGATTTCGACGAAGTAGCGGCCCCCGGAGCCGTGCCGGTCGCTCACGCGGCCCTTGCAGACGACGGTGTCACCCGGCCACACCATCTTGATGAAGCGCACGTTGTAGCGCCGCATCTGCCCGCCCCGGGCCCAGTCACTGATGAGCTGGCCGAGCATGCCCATGACGAGCATGCCGGGCGCGTAGACGCTCGGCATGCCCACGCTCTTGGCGTAGAGCTCGTCCACGTGGACCGGGTTGAAGTCTCCGGACGCCCCGGCGTAGCGCGACAGTTGGACGCGGTCGACGGGCGCCTTGGCCAGCGCGGGCAGCTCGTCCCCGACGCGGATGGCTTCGAAGTACAACTTGCGCGCGGGCATCACGGGGTCTCCTTGGCGGCGCGGACCACCAGCGTCCGGCGGGCGCGGAACACGAGGTTGCCTTCCTCGTCACGGCCTTCGTCCTCGATGACCGCGATGTCCATCTTCCCGGACATGCCCGGCCGCTCGAAGACGTCGGAGACGCGCGTGGAGACGTAGATGCGGTCCCCCGCGAAGATGGGCCGCTCGTAGTCGAAGCCCTGCTCCGCGTGGAGCAGGCTCTTGATGCCCACGCCCAGCAGCTCCCGCAGGTCCGCCGCCGAGTGGAAGGACGCGGGGAACGTGGGGGGCGCGATGATGGTGGGATACCCCGACGCCCGGGCATACTCCTCATCGTAGTAGATGGGGTTGTAATCCCCGATGGCCTCCGCGAACCGACGGATGGCGCCCTTTTCGACCTCGTTCAGCGTCGGCGGCGAGGCGCGACCGATCGCGTTCTTGTCCAGCATTTCCTCTCCTGACTCTAGCGTCCGGCCGGAAGCTCGAGCACCGTGAGGAGCCCAGCTTCGGCGGCCGTCAAGCGTGGCGCGGCATTCACCAGCGCATTCGCGGTGGCCCGGTCGCCCGCCACTCCCCCCGGGATTTCCAACACCAGCTTCGGGTCAGCGTCGATTTCGATACGGTCCTTGGGGTCATCCGCCCCCATCGCGATGGTCAGCTCCAGCCGCACCCGCTCCTGTCCGTCCTCCAACCCCACCACGGACTGGAACATGCCAGCCACCCTCCCCTTCCTGACGGGAAACGCGCCGCCGGAGATGTCCTCCTCGGCGAACACGGGGGCTACTTCTTCTTCGAAGTCGTCGCAATCCAGCCCCAGGCCGAGGGCCGCGAGCGCCGCGGACTCAACAAGGCCGACGTGGCCCAGTTGCTCACTGTCCACCAGCTCGAAGAACTCTTCCTCCGACAGCCCCGCGCCCACAATCCGCTGCAAGGACGGGCGGCGGGTCCGCGCATCCACCACGCGGGTGACGGTGGCACGACGGACCGGACCGCACACCTGTCCGGCAACCGCCACCAGACGGTCCAGCACGAAGCCCGGATTGACGCCGGTCCCCACCACGGCGACGCCCGCCTTCTGCGCCGCCTGGTCCAGTTCGTCCGCCAGCTCCGGGTACTTCAGATACGGGAAGGCCAGCTCCTCACAGGTGCTGGCCACGGGCAGTCCCAGCTTCACCGCCTCCATCACCTGGTCGAACACCTTGGGCAGCCGCGAGCCGGTGGCATGCAGCACCACCACGCCCTTGCGCTTGCCCACGGCCTGCGCCAGCGACGCGGAGACCTTCACACGAGGGGCGGGACTTCCCAGGACATCACCCAAGGGGCGGCCCACCAGGCCGGATTGCACGTCCACGGCCCCGATGAGCTCCACCTCAGGTGAAGACATCGCAGCCCGGGCAATTTCCTGACCGATGAACCCCAGCCCCATCACCACCACCGGCACGGGCCCTTCCGGGGCTTTTGCCATCGGAGATTGCTCCACGATTCCAAGGGGTTAGCGATACAGTCCAGCGTTGCCGCGCACCATAAATCACACCTTGGCGGCCAGGCAAGCGTGACGTGGTTCCGGCTCTCTTCCCGAATGGAAGAACCCCCAAGGATTTCCATGGCTTAGAAGCCCATCACCTGCCTGGGGGGTCTTTTGGGGGCGCGTAGCGGCGTGTATAAAGCTGTACAAGCACGCTGTCCTGGAGGCACCTCGGGCATGGATCGCATCCTCGTCGTGGACGACGACGTCCTCATCCTGGCCGCCCTGTCACGCATCCTCCAGGCGGAGGGGTACGACGTCGTCACCCACAGCGACCCGGCGGTGGCCGCCCGGGAGGTCGGCTTCCAGGTCGTGCTGACGGACTTCATGATGCCGTACCTCAACGGCATCGAACTGCTCAGCGCCCTTCGGGAGAAGAACCCCAAGGCGGTGCGGCTGATGCTGACGGCGGCGGCGGACTTCCGCACCGCCTCCGAAGCGGTCAACCGCGGCGAGGTCTTCCGGCTGCTGGGCAAGCCCTGGTCACTCAGCGACCTGACGAACAGCGTCCGGCAGGCCTTCGCGCACTACCGCCTGGTGGACGCCAACGAGCGGCTGTCGCGCGAGGTCGCGGAGAAGAACGCGGAGCTGGTGGCCATCAACCGCGACCTGGAGCGGCGGGTGGTGGAGCGCACCGCGGGGCTGCTCGACGGGCTCATCAGCGCCCTGGACTACCGCGATACGGAGACGCAGTGGCACTCGCGCCGCGTGTCGCTCTACTCCCGCCGGCTGGCCCAGGAGGTGGGGATGACGGGCGCAGCGCTGGACGTGGTGGAGCAAGGCGCGCTGCTGCACGACATCGGGAAGATTGGCGTGCGCGACTCCATCCTGCTCAAGCCCGGTCCGCTCACGCCGGAGGAATGGGTGGAGATGCGCAAGCACCCGGAGTTCGGCTACCGGATGCTGGCGAAGATGCCCTACCTGCACGAAGCGGCGCTCATCGTGCTCCAGCACCAGGAGCGGTGGGACGGCAAGGGCTACCCGCAGAACCTGGCGGGCGAGGACATCGTCCTGGGCGCGCGCATCTTCTGCCTCGTGGACACGGTGGATGCGATCACGTCCGACCGCCCCTACCGCAAGGGCCGGCCCATGAGCGTGGCGCGGGATGAAATCCGCCGCTGCGCGGGCACCCAGTTCGACCCGGCGCTGGCGGAGGCCTTCCTCAACATTCCGGAGACGGAGTGGCAGCGCATCCGCCAGGAAGTCGAGGCCTTGGAAGCGGCGGAGAACGAGCGCTGGAACAGCGACCCGCTCGGTCCTCCCGCGCCCCTGGCCCGTGCCAGCGGCGCCTGAATCGACGCTTCAGGGCGCCAGCTCCACCGCGCGCGCTTCGCGGATGACGTCCCCTTCCAGGAGGGCGTCAACCACGTCCATGCCGGACACCACCTCGCCAAAGGCCGTGTAGCGGCCGTCCAGGTGCGGCTGCGGGGCGTGGGTGAAGAAGAACTGGCTGCCACCGGTGTCCTTCCCGGCCAGGGCCATGCCCAGGGTGCCTCGGCCGTAGGGCCGACGCGTCATCTCGCAGCGAATGGAGTACCCCGGCCCGCCCTCACCGTCCCCGCGCGGGTCTCCGCCCTGCGCGACGAAGTCCGGCACCACGCGGTGGAAGGTGACGCCGTTGAAATAGCCCTTGCGCGCCAGCGCGTGGAGGTTGCCCGACGTGAGGGGCGCCTCGTCCACGTCCAGCCGCACGGTGATGTCCCCCTTGTCGGTGCGCAGCACGAGCCCCGCGCGCGCCGGGGCGGCCACGGGCCGGAAGGTGTTCGCGGGCAGCTCCACGCGCGCCGAGCGCACCCGCTGCCCCGTCAACTGCGTGAGGGCCTGCGCCGCCACGCGCCGCACGTTGGCGTGCGGATGCATCAGCCATTCACGCAGGCGGGGTTCGGCGGCCGTGCCCTGCAGCGCCACCAACGCGCCCGCCACCGGCTCGGCCAGGTCTCCCGGCGTCCGCGGCACACGTGCCGCCAGCGCCTCCACGGCAGGTAGCGCGGCCGCGTCTTTGAGCACACCCGCGGTCGCCGCCGCCGCGCCCGCCACCACTTCATCCTCGCCTTCGATGAGCTCACGCACCGGCGCCGCCGCCTCGGGCACGGGCCGCGCGGACACGGCTTCCAGCGCCGTCAGGCGCACACGCGCCTCGGGGTGACGCAGGTACTTCACCGCGAAGCCCGCCCCACCCTGCCCCTTCGTCTGAGCCACCTCGCGCAGCCCCAGCGCCAACCGGCGCGCCTCGGGCACGCGTCCGTACCCGCACCCCAGGACTTCCTTCGGCGCGCCCTCCTGCCGGTCCATCGCCGCCGCCAGCCGGCAGTCCAGCCAGGCCAGGTCCGCACGCGCCACGTCCGAGGCCGCGCCCCGCTCCGCGTCCACCAGCGCGAGCCGCAGCGACTCCAGGACGGGACGGCCGAAGGCGGGCAGACCCTGCTGCGCCAGCGCCAGCAGCGCGTGTCCTTCCGACGACCGCGCCAACGTCTCCACCGGCGCCTTCGCGCCCTCCGGCGCCGACGCCCCCGCCGCCGCCGGAGGCGCCATGCCCCGGGCCACGCGCCTGGCTCGCGCCGCCAAGGCCTCCAGCGCATCCACCGCGGTGCACGGTCCACTGCAAGCCGCCGCCAGCTTCGCCAGCGAGCGCGCCGCCTCCGCCGCCACACGCGGAACCGAGTCCTCCAAGAGCCGCCCGAGGACCACGGCATCCTCGGGACCACCCACGTCACCGAAGCCCTTCGCGCACGAGGCCCGCACGTCCGCGTCCGCATCACCCAGGCAGCGGCGCAACGCGAGCAAGGCCTCGGGCCGCTTCACGGTGGCCAGGAAATGAGCCCCTGCCTGACGCGCCTCCACCGGCCGCTCGGCCGCGAGCAGCGCCTCCGCTGGCGCCAGGGGCACCTGGGCAACCACCGCCGCGCCGCGGGTGCGCGCGAGGACGCCCAACGCCTGTGTGGCCTGGGCCGCCTCCGCCCCATCCACTTCCCGCATCCGCTCGGACAGCCACGCCACGGCCCCGGATGTGCCGAGCCGGCCCACGGCCTCCACCACCGCCCGCCGCACGTCCGCGTCGCGTTCCGTCCGCCCGGCGTCCACCAGCGCCTTCTCCAACGCCGCGAGCTCGGCATCCACCAGGGGCTCCCAGGACAGGGCGAGCACGCCCGCGGCGAAGGCCGCCTCGCCACGTACCGCCGCGTCCTCATCCTTCAGCCCCGCGATGACGGTCTCCAGGGTGGCCGGGTCCTGGATTCGCGCCAGCGCCCGCAGGGCCCGAGCACGCACCCGGGCATCCGGTGCACTGGCGGCCAGCGACACCAGGGCCCCATTTCCCAGCGAGCGCGCGTCCTCCCACGCCTGGATGCGCTCGAGCGTCTGCGCGTCCACGGGAGGCGGCTTCACCGGCGGCACGGAACGGACGCATCCGGACAGCAGCGAGAAAGCGACGACACATGTCGACAGGGCACGGACGGAGTGCGAGCGGCGCATGGCGCGGGCCTAGGTCAATTCCCCGCGAAAATCCAGGGGTTAGGCCGCGAGGGGTTTGACACGCAAGGCCGGCGCTCCGAAGATGACACGTGGATTCTCTCCGCGGGAGCGTTGGTCCTGAACTGCCCTGGCTGCGGCTCGAAGGTAGCCGCCAACACGTCCATCTGTTCCGTCTGCGATTACATCATCGATGGCTCGTTCCTCTCGGGGGAACCGCCGGCCGAAGAGTCTGAGGAGTCCACGGACGCGGCGGAGGACCCCCGCCGAGCCGCAAAGCCTCCTCCCCCGCGGCGCCCACGTCCGGCCGCAGGCAAGTCCGGAAGTCGGCCCGCCGCCGCGCCGCCGCCCGACTCGGACTCCACCAACATCCGGAGCATGGAGGACGTCGCCCGCAGTGCGCCGCAGCAACGTGCGGCGCGTGCAGCGGCGCCTCGGCCCGCGCCTCGCAAGGCGCCCGCTCCCGAGCCCGCGGCCTCGGTGGACCCGTGGGACCGCTCGGACTCGCACGACCGGGGCACCGCCGTCACCGACCCGGATGAGCTCATCCGTGACGCGAAGGAGCTGTTCGCTCAGCTCCAGGGTGGCGACAAGGTCGCGTTCTGGGGCGCGGCGGTGGTGCTGATGTCCTGCTTCATGCCGTGGAAGGAGACGGCGGTGGATGGGGACGTGCTCGGCCTGATGAGCCTGGGCTCCGGCGCCTTCATCATGTCCATCCTCCTGCTCACGGCCGTCACGGTGCGCGTCAAGGGCTCGTTCCCGAACGTGAACCCGGTGGTGCCGTGGATGGGCCAGCTCATCGTCAGCATCGTGTGCCTCATCTGGTGCGTCGTGTTCATCAAGGTGTCGTCCGACACGACGATGGTGCCCACGCCCATCGGCAACTCGGAGATGATGAACTCGTCGCCCAGCTTCGGCGTCTACGTGGCCATCCTGGGCGCGGTCGCCACAATGGGCGGCACGCTGCTGGGGCTCAAGGGCCAGTCCTCGCACTGAGCCTCCGCGCCTCGAATGAAAAAGCGCTGCCGCCCTCCGCGGCAGCGGGCTAGCGTCACCGGCCACCATGTCCGACGCCTCTCCCCTCTCCCGTCTCACCGCCGCGCTCGACGCGGCCGTCTTCGGACAGCAGCGCGTGCTGGAGGACCTGGTGACGGCCTTCCTCGCGCGCGGCCACGTACTGCTGGAGGGCGTGCCCGGTGTGGCCAAGACGCTCACCGCGCGCAGCATGGCCGGCGCGCT
The DNA here is from genome assembly GCF_006518205.1 of Myxococcus sp. CA005. NCBI lineage: Bacteria > Pseudomonadati > Myxococcota > Myxococcia > Myxococcales > Myxococcaceae > Myxococcus > Myxococcus sp. CA005. The sequence continues at coordinate 12,499 of NZ_SRLV01000076.1, forward strand.
GGGGCTGCTCTTCACGCGCATCCAGTTCACTCCGGACCTGATGCCGGCGGACATCCTGGGAACCAACGTCTTCCAGCCCCAGGACCACGCCTTCCGCCTCGTGAAGGGCCCCATCTTCACGGAGGTGGTGGTCGCGGACGAAATCAACCGCACCCCGCCCAAGACGCAGGCCGCGCTCCTGGAGGCCATGGAGGAGCGGCAGGTCACCATCGACGGCGTGTCCCACGCACTGCCGCCCCACTTCTTCGTGGTGGCCACGCAGAACCCCCTGGAGTTGGAGGGCACCTACCCACTGCCGGAGGCCCAGTTGGACCGCTTCCTCATGCGCGTGCGCGTGGGCTACCCGGAGGCCTCGGCGGAGACGACGATGCTCCGCGCCTTTCACCAGCGCGAAGGCAAGCCGGCCACCACCCGCCAGGTGCTGGATGCGCCCACGCTGCTGGAGTTGCAGTCGCGCGCCGCCCGCGTGTCGTGTGACGACTCCATCATCCAGTACGTGGTGGCCATCGTCCGGGAGACGCGCACCAACCCGCGCGTGCGCCTGGGTGCCAGCCCCCGCTCGGCCCAGGCGCTGCTCGCGGCCTCCAAGGCTCGCGCCGCGCTGATGGGCACGGACTTCGTCACCCCGGATGACGTCAAGGCCGTCACCTTCAGCGTCCTCAACCACCGGCTGCTCCTCAAGGCCGAGGCCGAGGTGGAAGGCATCACCGCGGATGACGTGCTGAAGCAGACGCTCGAACGGGTCCGAGTGCCCCGGTGAGCGCCGGGCGCCCCGTCCCCACCGGCCTCGCCGTGGCCCTGCTGGCGGCGGGGCTCCTCCCGGCGGCGCTCGCGGTGGCCAGCCCCGCGTTCGGCTGGCTCGCGCTGGCGACGGACGTAGCCGTGCTGGCCCTCTGCGCCGTGGACTTCCTCCGGGCCCCGCGCGCCCAGAGCGTCCGCGTCTGGCGGCGCGTGGAGCCCGTCCTCTCCTCCGGCACGCGCAACGCCGTGCACGTGGCGCTGGAGCGCCAGGACACCGGCACCGCGCCGCTGCACGTGGAGGTCCGCGACGAGCCGCCCGAGGACATGGCCAGCAGCGGGCACCGGCAATCCCTCACCCTGCCCGCGGCACGGTCCACGCCCCAGGAGCTCACCTACTTCGTCACGCCGCCTTCGCGGGGTGACGCCCGCTTCGGGGACGTGCACCTGCGGCTGCGAGGCCCCCTGGGCCTGTGCGCGCGACAGGTCCGCGTCCCCGCGACGATGGACGTCAAGGTGTACCCGGACCTCACCGCGCTCACCCGCGAAGCACTGGCGCTGGCCCACGCCTCGGACGCCCCTTCCGCGCGCACACAGCGGCGGCGCGCCTCGGAGGGCCGGGAGTTCGAGTCGCTGCGCGAGTACCGCCCCGGCGACGACTACCGCCACATCGACTGGAAGGCGTCCGCGCGCCACGCCCACACCCTGGTGCGCACGTGGCAGCCGGAGCAGCACCAGCCGGTGCTCCTGCTGCTCGACTGCGGCCGGCACATGGCGGGCCGCATCCAGGAGCGGCGCAAGCTGGACCATGCGGTGGACGCGGCGCTGCGGCTGGCGCGCGTGGGCCTGGAGGCCGGGGACGTGGTCGGCGTGCTGGCGTTCGCCAGCGGCGTGCGGGCCTACCTGCCGCCACGCAAGGGCCGCGAGCACCTGCGGCTCATCACCGAATCGCTCTACCGCACCGAGGCCGCGCTCGAGGAGAGCGACTACGGCCGCGCCTTCGACTTCGCCTTTGCACGCCAGACGCGGCGCGCCCTGGTGGTGCTGTTCACGGACCTGGTGGACCCGGACGCCTCCGCCAGCCTCCTCACTCGCACGCTGGCGCTGCGCCCCCGGCACCTGCCCGTCGTCGCCTCACTGCTGGACGAGGACGTCCAGGCGGCCGCCCACGGTGTGCCCGCGCAGACGCAGGATGCCTACGCGCGCCAGGCCGCGGCACGGCTGGAAACGGAGTACCGGCGGACGGCCACCACCCTGCGGGACGCGGGCGCGCTGGTCATCCGAGCCCCCGCGCGCGGCTTCGGCGCGGCCACGCTCAACGCCTACCTGGACGTGAAGGCGCGCGGACTGCTCTAGGCCTCTGCGTCAAGTCCAGCGAAAGTTTTGTACGCAGTGTGCAGTCAACGTGTATCGACGCCGCTCGCAAAGAAGCATGCCAATCGCGCGGAGGCCGATTTTTCGGCCTCGGACACGACCCCCTTTACAGATAGGCGCGCGTCAACAAAATGGCCGGTCCTCGCCCGCCGTGACGGTGGGCGACCTCGAAAACACCACGGATGGAGAAGGTCTTGGCGGAGGTCGCGAGGGGATTCAGGGTGGAGGTTGAGGCGGACGCGGCGGCGGCGGTGGCGGCACGGATGGAGTCCGAGTCGGCGGCGGCCCCCACGGCGTTGACGCCCTTCCATGAGCGGCTGCTGGCAGAGGAACTGCTGGCGCGCAGCGGTGACACGCAGCAACGGCTGGCGGGAGCGCTGTCAGAAGCGAAGGTGGACCTCAACCCGCACCAGGTCGAAGGCGCCATGTTCGCGCTCGACTCGCTGTCGCGCGGCGGCTGCATGCTGGGCGACGAGGTCGGCCTGGGGAAGACCATTGAGGCGGGGCTCGTCATCGCCCAGCTCATGGCCGAGGGGAAGTCGCGCATCCTCATCCTGGCGCCCGCCACGCTGCGCGCGCAGTGGAACAGCGAATTGCGGGAGAAGTTCGACCTGGACAGCGTCCTGGTGGACGGCCGCACCGTGCGCGCCACCGGGAACTGCTTCGACCAGCCCTTCCCCGTCATCTGCTCGCACCCCTTCGCGGCCAACAAGGCGCACCTGACGGCGGAGATTCCCTGGGACCTGGTGGTCATCGACGAGGCCCACCGCCTGCGCAACGCCCACCGCCCCAACAACAAGATGGGCCAGGCGCTGAAGGCGTCCCTGGCCGGCAAGCCCAAGCTGCTGCTCACCGCCACCCCGCTCCAGAATGACTTGATGGAGCTGTTCGGGCTGATGTCGCTGCTGGACGAGCAGATCCTCGGCCCCGAGCACGCCTTCCGCAGCCGCTACCGGGCGGACGAGGCCGGTGGAATGCCGGAGGCCGCCGCCATCGAGCTGAAGGAGCGGCTGGCCCCCGTGGTGCAGCGCACCCTGCGCCGGCAGGTGCGCGAATACGTCCGCTACACCAACCGCCGCTCCATCGTGGAGGACTTCACCCCCTCCCCGGAGGAGCACGACCTCTACGAAAAGGTCAGCGAGTACCTCCAGCGCTCCGAGGCCGCGGCGATTGAACCCGGCAAGAAGACGCTGCTGACGCTCTGCTACCGCAAGCTGCTGGCGTCCTCCACGTACGCCATCGCCCCCACCCTGCGCCGGCTGTCCGACAACCTGGAGAAGCGGCTCCAGGCGGCGAAGCTGGGCCAGCAGGCCCTGGCGATGTTCGAGCCCGAGGAGGCCAAGCAGTTCGTCGAGGAGGGCGAGGAGTGGTCGGACGACCCCGCCAAGGCGCCCAACGTCCGCGCGCTGGAGCAGGAGGTCTGGGAGCTGCGCCAGTACGCGGACCTGGCGGACTCCATCAAGGTCAACGCCAAGGGCGAGGCGCTCAAGCGCGGCCTGGACCGGACCTTCGCCGTGATGAAGTCGCACGGCTGGCCGGAGAAGGCGCTCATCTTCACCGAGTCCAAGCGCACGCAGCAGTACCTCTCCAACCTCCTGTCGGAGAGCGGCTACCAGGGGAAGATCTCCCTGCTGTCCGGAGACGCGGGCACGCCCGAGGACCGGCGCGCGCTGGTGGAGGAGTTCCGCCACCGCACGCAGATCCTCATCTGCACCGAGGCGGGCGCCGAGGGCCTCAACCTCCAGTTCTGCAACCTGGTGGTGAACTACGACCTGCCCTGGAACCCGCAGCGCGTGGAGCAGCGCATCGGCCGCTGCCACCGGTACGGCCAGCAGCGGGACGTGCTGGTCATCAACTTCCTCAACCGGATGAACGCGGCGGACGCCCGCCTCTTCGAACTGCTGGAGAAGAAGCTGAACCTCTTCGACGGCGTGTTCGGCGCGTCCGACGAAATCCTGGGCGCGCTGGAGAGCGGCGTCGACTTCGAGCGGCGCATCCTGGACATCTACCAGTCCTGCCGGAAGCCCGAGGACATCAACATCGCCTTCGACAAGCTCCGTGAGGAGTTGGAAGGCCGCATCAGCCAGCGCATGACGGAGATGCGCTCGGTGGTGCTGGAGCGCTTCGACGGCGACGTGCGGCGCCGGCTGCGCGGACAGAACGAGCAGACGAAGGAGGCCCTGGCCAAGCGCCAGCAGGAGGCGCGTGCCCTCACCGCCTCCGTGCTGGGCAGCCGCAACTCGGGGCGGCTGGAGGTGGCCAAGGCCGCCTATGCCGTCAAGGAGCGCACCCAGGACGCGGTGAGCTACCTGCAACTGGACGCGGCGGGACTGCCGTCACGGCTGGCGCGGCTCGCGGGCAGCGAGGGCTGGTGGTTCGCGTACAAGTTCGAGACGACCGGCCTCAAGCCCGAGGAGAAGCTGGCCCACCTGGTGCTCGTGCGTGACAGGGACGGCTTCCGCGCCCTGCCCATGGCGGACAGCGCGCACTTCGTGAAGCTGGCGGCGAAGCCGGAGCGGCGGCGTCAGCCCGCGCCGGTGTCCGTGCAACTGATGCAGGAGCAGGCGCTGATGGCGGCGAAGGACGAAATCGTCCGGGCCGCGGAGCGGCGCAACGCCCAGGAGCTGGACAAGGCCAAGGAGCGCGCGGACCGCTACGTCGAGGACTGCCTCATGGAGTCGCGTGAGGCCGTGGAAGCCGCGCGGCAGACGTGGATTGAAGCGCGCAAGCAGGTGGGGCTGGCCGAGGACATCGCCGACAAGGCCAAGGCCCGCGCGCACTCCGACCGGATGGAGCGCGAGTACCGCCGCAAGCTGTCCTCGCTCCGCAACGAGGAGGAGAAGCGGTACGCCTCCAAGGACCGGCAGTTGGCGGAGCTGGCCAACAAGGCGAAGGTGATGGAGAAGCGCGCCCTCATCGCCTCCGCCTACTTCTGGCTGTCGTAGTCCGCTGGGCGCAGGCGCACCCACGTCGCGCCCCAGCCTCCGTCCCCTTCGCCCGCGGAACGGAACGACTCCACCTCTGGCAGCCTGGGAAGCAGCGACTGCACCGTGCGCCTCAGCGCGCCGGTGCCCTTGCCGTGGATGATGCGCACGTCCAGGACGCACTTCTGCCGGCACGCCCAGAGGTACTCCACCACCAGGTCCTTCACGTCGCGCGGGTGGAAGAGGTGCAGGTCCAGGTTCCCATCAATGGGAATTTCTACAGCCTCATCCTCGGAAGGCGGCGGCTCCGGCCCTTCGGGCGGGAGCGGCGGCTCATTCGCGTCGAGGACCGGCAGGCGCCTTCGGCTCACGCTCCCACTCCTGCTTCTCCTTCTCCGCCTGCAAGCGGCGCCGCTCGCGGGCGGCCTTGAAGCGCTCGGACAGCGATGAGACTTCGCCCTTCAGCGCGGAGAGGTTCGTGGAGATGCTGCCCGGGTCGCCTTGCTGGCGGCCGGCTGCTTGCTCGCCCTGGGCGCCTGCGCCCCCTGCGGACATCAGCTGGACCACCAGTGCCGCAACCGTCATGACTGTCATGGCCCAACAGGTAAGCAAGACGCGTGCTGAGTGGCAAGTGACACTCAACGGGTGGCGGCGTGACGCTCGGCCTCTTCCCGCCTGCCCAGGACAACGCGCTCGGCCAGTTTGATAGCGGACAGTGGCGCGCTGCCCTCGGCCTTGTTGTTGATGGTGATGAAGGTGGGCTTGTCCCGGCGCAGCGCCGCCAGGCACACCCGGGCCAGGACATCGCGCGTGGGGACGTCCTCGTCCACCAGCTTGTTGAACGGCGCGTAACGCGCGCGCGCCTCCTCGTAGCCGAGGTCCGGCGGGAGCATCCACCGCACCACCAGCGCGCGGGATTCGAAGGCGCGAGTGAGCTTCGCCTGCCGGCCCACGGGCGGCATGTGCGCCCACACCGCCAGCACCGGACTGACGCCCACGTCCGCCAGCGCCTGTGCCAGCCCCTCCGTGAGCAGCTCCTCGTTGCGCAGCTCCACCGCGTACAGCGGCCCCTTCGGCAGCGCGGCGAAGAAGGCGTGCAGCCGCTCCACGAAGCGCGCGGGCCCGCCGAGCGCCTGCGGGTCCTGCGGCGGGAACTGGAAGACGAGCGGCCCCGCCTTCTCCCCCAGCCCCTCCACGAAGGGCATGACGACGGCCTCCGTGGCGTAGGCGGCATGGAGGAAGCGCTCGTTGGTTTGTCCCCGCTGCGCGCCGTAGCGCTCGTGCAGCGGGAAGCGCGCCAGGGTGCAGACCTCATGGGCCTTCACCAGGAAGCGGAAGGTGTCCGGTACCTGGGCGGCGTACTCGGCGAAGGCGCTGGAGGCGATGGGGCCGTAGAAGGTCCGGTCGATGCCCACCGTGCGCAGCACCGGGTGGTGCGCGTACGCGGCCAGGCCCTCCCGCGCGAGCTGCGAGGCGGAGGCCTCATGGTCATAGACGATGCCGGACCAGCCCGGGAACGTCCACGAGGACGTCCCGAGGAACACGCCCTGCGGCAGCTCCCGCCCCAGCGTGGCCAGCGACTCCGGCACGGCCGCGGGCTCCACGGGCTGCGCGCCCTTGCGGCCCTTGGCGGGCGGCTCCACGGCGGCGCCGGTGAAGAGGTCGAGCTGTGCGGGTCCTCGCTCTTGAGGCATGGCGCGTCTCCTGGGCCAATACAGCAGGCACCGCGGGCACGGTGCCGAGCGTCCAGCGCACCTAACGCCGGACGCCACTGGATGCAGGAGGTTGCCTCAGTCCAGCCCCACGTCCCAAGTGCCATGTCGCTCGACAGGCGACCGGGCGACGAATCGGGGCGCGTGAGCGCTACAGCACCTTGAGGCGGATGGCCCCGGGCAGCAGCGTCATGGTGCACGGGAGGCGGCCCGGCGTCTCGCCGTCCACGTCCAGGAACACGTCGCCGCCGTCCACGGGCTCGGCGCGCAGGGTGCGGCAGCGCAGGCGCCGGGTGCCCTTCCAGTTCACGTGCGAGCCGTTGTAGACGCCCTTCGACTTGAGGACGAAGTCGCTCAGGCTGTAGTTGGACCAGATGGTGACGTCGAAGAGGCCGTCGTGGGTGACGGCGTCCGGCGCGACGAACATGCCGCTGCCGAAGTAGCGGCCGTTGGCCACGGCCACCGCGGTGACGCTCACCACCTCTTCCGGGCCCCCGTCCACCGACAGCCGCACCTGCCGCTCCGAGTACTTCACCAGGCCCTTCAACGTGCCCCACACGAAGCTCAGGTGGCCGCCCAGGGCCTTGCTGCTCTGGTTGACCTCCTGGGCCACCACCGCGCTCACACCGAACGAGGCGATGTTGGCGAAGTAGCGCGTGGCGGGCTGGCCCGCGTTGTCGATGAACTCCAGTTGGCCCACGTCGAACGGCTCTGTCGTGCCGGAGCGCAGCCGCTCCAACGACGAGGCCAGCTCCAGGTCCCACCCGAAGGTGCGCCGGAAGTCGCCACCCGTGCCCCGAGGAATCAGCCCCAGCGCCGCGTTCGGATTCAGCGCCTTGCCGTCCTCGAAGAAGCCGTTGGTGACTTCGTTGAGCGTGCCGTCGCCACCCACCGCGACGATGCACTCGTACCCGTCCAGGAGCGCCTGACGGGTGATGCGCGCCGCATCCATGCCACCCTGGGTGAAGCCGTGGCCGAAATCGCCCAGCGCCCTGCCGACCTGCGCGGAAATCTCCGCCCAGCGCTTTCCCGTCTGCCCGTTGGCGCTGCGCGGATTGACCACGAGGAACGTCTTCATCTGGCCCTACCCCTCCCTTGGCCCTCCCTGTTTACGCGGTTGCGCACCGGCACTCCACTCCGTGGCCATGTTCAGGGCACGGCGGGCCTGCCGCCACCCCGCGTCAAAAGGGGTGGCGGGACCGCGCGAGCGAGGGCTCGCGTCTGACGAACTAGGCCTTGGGCGCCACGGGCACCGGCCGCACGTGGATCTCACGCAGCTGCCGGTCGTCCACGTCGCCGGGGGCGCCCGTCATCAGGTCGGTGCCCGTCTTCGACTTCGGGAACGGAATCACGTCGCGCAGGGACTCGGCGCCCGTGAGCAGCATGGCCAGCCGGTCCATGCCCAGCGCGATGCCGCCATGCGGCGGAGCGCCGAACTTCAGCGCGTCCAGCAGGAAGCCGAACTTGGCGCGCGCGTCCTCGTCGCTGATGCCCAGCGCCTTGAACACCTCCGCCTGCACCTTCGGGTCATGGAGACGGATGGAGCCGCCGCCAATCTCGAAGCCGTTGAGCACCACGTCGTAGCGGTGGCACTTCACCCGGCCCGGGTCCGTGAGCAGGTAGGCCACGTCCTCGTCGTGCGGACGCGTGAAGGCGTGGTGCGCCGCCGCCCAGGTGTTCGTCTCGTCGTCGTACTCGAACAGCGGCGGGTTCACGACCCACAGGAACTTCCACTGGCCGCCGCTGCCGTACTCCGGAATCAGGCCCAGCTTCTTGGCCACGTGCACGCGCAGGTTGGCCATCACCGTGTGGACCAGCGCCTCCTTGCCGAACTGGAACAGGAGGAGGTCGCCCGTCTTCGCGCCCACGGCCTGGTTGATGGCCTGCCGCAGCGCGGGGCTGATCGTCTTGGACAGCGGGGACTGCGTCCACTCACCCCCGTCCGCCACCTTCGCGCGGGCCAGGCCCTTGGCGCCCGCCTGCTTGGCGAACTCCTCCAGCTTGTCGCTCTCCGCGCGGCTCATCGCCTTCTCCGCGGGGACGACCATGGCCTTGACGATGCCCTTGTTCTGCACCGCCTCCCAAATCATCGGGACGCCGCCGCCCTCGCCGTGCTCACGAATGAGGTCGGTGAGCACCACGTGCTCCAGCCCGAAGCGCAGGTCCGGCTTGTCGTTGCCGTACTTCGCCATGGACTCGTAGAAGTCCATCCGCATGAAGGGCGTGGGGATGTCGATGCCCAGCACCTCGCCCCACAGCTTCTTCAGCAGGCCCTCAATCATCGTGAAGATGTCGTCCTGGGTGACGAAGCTCATCTCCACGTCGATCTGCGTGAACTCCGGCTGCCGGTCCACGCGCAGGTCCTCGTCGCGGAAGCACTTGACGATCTGGAAGTACCGGTCGAAGCCCGCCACCATGAACAACTGCTTGTAGAGCTGCGGGCTCTCCGCCAGCGCGTAGAACTTGCCCGCGTTGAGACGGCTGGGGACCAGGAAGTTGCGCGCGCCGCCCGGCGTGTACTTGCCCATGAAGGGCGTCTCCAGCTCCAGGAACCCGTTGCCCACCATGTACGAGCGCGTCAGCGCGTTCATCTTCGAGCGCGTCATCAGCGAGTGCTGGAGCGGCGCGCGGCGCAGGTCCAGGAAGCGGTGGGCCAGGCGCTTCTCCTCGGACGTGTCGATGCTGTCCTCGACGGGGAACGGCGTCGGCTCCGAACGGTTGAAGATGGTGAGGTCGCTGGCCCGGACCTCGATTTCACCCGTCTTCATCTTCGGGTTCACGTTCTTCCCGCGCGAGACGACCTTGCCGCGCACGCCCACGCAGTACTCCAGCCGGAGGCTGCCGGCGAGCGCGTGCGCCTCCGCGTGGTCCGGCTCGAACACCACCTGCGTGAGGCCATCCCGATCTCGCAGGTCGATGAACACCGCGCCGCCGTGGTCTCGGCGGTTGTGCACCCAGCCGAAGAGGACGACTTCCTCGCCGACGTTGGTCGCGGTGAGCTGACCGCAAGTGTGGGTACGCTTGACCTCGGAGATGAACGGGACTGCCATGGCACCGCCTGCTGGATTCGAAGGGGGAAAAGGCGAAGCACCATACGGATCGCGGAAACGACGCGTCAAGGAGTCCGAGCGCCCCGGGTACGTCTCAAACCGTCGGAATCAGTGCGGATTCCGGGTTCCAAAGCCGCCCGCGAGGTCCCGGCGCACCGGCTGGCCGGCCGCCGTGCTCGCGAATGTGACGGCCGGGGGGAATACACGTTCCGGGCGGTCCGGAGTAGAACGGCGGCATGCTCCGAACAGTCATCGCCTCGACCGCCGCGCTCGGACTGGCCGCCGGCTGTGCGCCCGATTCGACCGCGCCCGTCAAGGTCAGTGCCCTGGTGCTCTCCAGCAATGGCCAGTACGTCCCCCAGGAGGTGGAGCTGAAGACCATCTCCGACATCGTCGGCCTCAAGGGCACGGTGGCCGACCTCCAGGGAGGCGCGCGCATCGTCATCGACTCCCAGGACCCGGACCTGAACAACGCCACCACGCCGGAGGGCTACGCCAACGCGCTGCTCAAGAACGCCGGCCGTGACGTCAGCGCCAACTACATCTCCCAGGGCGGCGTCCTCTGGCCGGCGGACTTCCACACCTGGAACATGGTGACGGCGTACTACAGCATGGAGCGCGCCTACGATTACTTCCGCGTCGTGGGCAACATCCCCGCGGCGGACTTCAAGGACCCCGTCACCACGTACTACTTCCCGGAGTTCGTGCTCGCGGACGTGGACAAGGACCCGCTGAGCGACAACGCCATGTACTTCTCCGTGCTGGAGTCGTTCCTGATGCTGCCCTTCGACAAGCTCCAGCGCGCCCCGCTGGCCATCAACGCCGGCATCATCGCCCACGAATACGCGCACCGCGTCTTCAACCTGAAGGCCTACAACGGCCAGCAGTTCCCGGAGGCGCTCTCGCTGTGGCAGCAAGCCGGCGCCAGCCCGGGCGCCAACATCCTCAAGTCCTTCGACGAGGGGCTGGCGGACTACCACGCGTACGGCTCCACCTGCCAGACGACCCAGGGCGGCAAGGGCTGTGACACGCGCTTCTTCTCCACGTCCTTCCACGGCAACCTGTACGGGCAAGTCACCGAGGACCGGGACCTGGCCCGCGTGGACCGCTGCATGGACGCGTCCCTGCTGAACCAGTTGTACAACCAGAACCTGAGCGCGTTCAGCGGCAACGAGTACCGGGTGGGCACGCTGCTCGCCAGCGCGCTCTACCAGGCCGGCGAGGCCACCGGTCAACGCGACGTGCTGCTGCGCGCCATCGTCGCCTCGTACAACGACGAGAGCACGACGACGCCCGGGCTCTACCAGTTGGCGCGCGCCACGCTGGCGGACCAGTCCCGCTTCACCCTGGCCGTGGCCGCCAGCGCCATCATCACCCACATCACCGACCTGCGCCTGAAGGAGGCCGTCTGCAACGAGCTGATGGACCACCTCCAGATTCCGCGCGAGCAGCTCGTCGGCAACGACCCCAACATGTGCCCGCCCAGCGCCGCGGGTGGCACCACCTGCCCCCGCCTGGACCTGTGAGCATGAGGACTGCTTCCGTGAAGACGTGGCTCTTGCGTTGCGCCCTGGGCAGCCTCGCCCTGTCCGCCCCCGCCCTGGCCCAGGACGAGGACGACCCCTACGCCTACCCGGACGAGGAGCCCGCCAACGACGCCTCCGACGCCTATGACCGTGTCCGCCCCAAGGTCGACGAGGCGGACGACTTCCGCCGCGTCTCCGAGCAGGAGTACGACGACGGCGAGGACGGCTTCAAGCCCCTCTCCGGGCTCGACGACCCGAACCTGGGCGTGGCCGTGGAGTTCATCACCGGCGCCCTCTTCCTGGACAGCCCGCGCGGCCGGGCCGCGGAGACGCGCCTGGGCCTGGGCGTGCGCGCCACGTGGGAGTACGGCCGCATCCTCGACAACGAGTCGCTTCGCGAGGCCCTCTGGGCCGACGTGCGCTGGACGTTCGGCGGCACCAGCGACGGCACCGACTTCATCCGGGGCAAGACGCACTTCCACTACTTCACCATTGCCCCGGCCTATGAGCTGAAGCTCGGCAAGTCCGACTTCGGCTTCTTCGCCCAGGCAGGTGGCGGCATCGCGTACACGTCGTCGACCATCACCATCGACACGGTGGAGACGAAGGTGAGCGGCAGCAAGCCGCTGCTTCAGTACGGCGTGGGCTTCCGCGGCCGGCCCCGGCTGACCTCCTCCGGTAACTTCCGCCTCGCCTTCCGGCTGGAGGCCATGGGCTACCGCCGGGGCTACCACAACGACTTCTTCCTGGGCGGCAGCCTCGGCACCGCCTTCTGAAGTCGCCTTCAATGGCCGCTCGCCGCGCTGCATCCGGCGGGCGGCCATGAAGTTTTTTCCACTGTCTCTCCTCTTCGCCCGGACCCCCTCCTTGCGACTTCAAGGAGTTGGGACTGGCACGCCATGTGCTCCTATTTCCACCGGGACGGGAACCTGGGTTCCCCTGGGGGCTGGGAGGCGAGCGATGAAGAACGCGCAGGGACAAGGACAGCACTTGGACCCCGTATGTGGGAAGACCTTGGACACACCCGAGGGCCGTCCCACCGCCGAGTACAAGAAGCGCCGTTACTTCTTCTGCTCGGAGCGGTGCCGCCATGCCTTCGAAAGGCAGGCGGAGCGCTTCCGCTTCAACGAACTGGCCCGCGTCGGCGCGCTGATGACGCCGGGCCGCGTCCGCTGGGGCATCGCCTGAGCGTCACGGCCGCTAGGCGGCCACGCGCAGGTCCTTGAGCCGCAGAGACAGCTTGCGCTGGCCTCGGAACGTGTCGAAGCCGGCCTGAAACGCCAGGTCCACCGGGCCATCCACCAGCGTGGCCCGGTCCGCCATGTTGAAGCCGATGGCGTCCAGCTCCGGTGCGTCCGCCAGGGCGAGCTTGAGATGGCCGCTGCCCGTGCCGGACTTGGGCTGCAGCACGCGCGGGCGAGCCACTTGCCGGCGCAGCACCAGCACGGGCTCCGGATTGCCCTGCCCGAAGGGGCCCAGCCGCTGGAGCGACTCAACGGCATGAGCGTCCAACTCGTTGGGATTCACCACCGCGTCCACGCGGCACCGGGGGATGAGGTCCTCCGGCGTGAGGCGCTGGTAGGCAATCTTCTCAAAGGCCTCCCGGAAGGCGGGCAGCCGCTCCGCGTCGATGGTGAGCCCGGCGGCGTGCTTGTGACCGCCGAAGCGCGTCAGCAGCTCCGCGCAGCCACTGAGCGCGTCATGAAGGTGGAAGGCCTCGATGCTGCGCGCCGAGCCCTTCCCCACGCCGTCCTTCACCCCCACCATGACGGTGGGCCGGTAGAAGCGCTCCACCACGCGCGAGGCGACGATGCCGATGACGCCCGGGTGCCAGCCTTCGTCGTACAGCACCAGGCCGCGCGCGTCCTTCAGCGACTCCGCCTGGGCCAGCGCCTGCGTGAGGATGCTGCTCTCGATGCCCTGGCGCTCCGCGTTGGCCCTGTCCAACACCGCGGCCAGTGAGCGCGCCGTCTCCGGTGACTCCGAGCACAGCAGCTGAAGTCCCAGCGAGGCGTCATGCAGCCGGCCCGCCGCGTTGATGCGGGGCCCCAGGCGGAAACCCACCTGACCCGCGGTGACGGAGGCGTCCGGGTCCATGCCCGCCACTTCCTTCAAGGCCCGCACGCCCGGCCGGCGGCCCGCGCTCAGCTCCTGGAGGCCATGCGTCACCAGGATGCGGTTGGCGCCGGTGAGCGGCACCACGTCCGCCACCGTGGCCAGCGCCACCAGGTCCATCATGGACCGGAGGTTGGGCTCCTTCCGGGTGGCGAAGAAGCCCTCGTCGCGCAGGCGCTTGCGGATGCCCATGCAGAAGTTGAAGGCCACGCCCGCGGCGCACAGCGCCTTCGTCGGGTACTCGCAGCCAGGCTGGTGCGGGTTGAGCACCGCCACCGCGGGCGGCAGCGTGGGCGGCACGGTGTGGTGGTCCACCACCAGCACGTCCAGGCCCAGCTCCTTGGCGCGGGTGATTTCCGCCACCGAGGTGATGCCGCAGTCCAGCGTCACCAGCACCCGCGTGCCCTCCGCGGCGATGCGCTCCACCGCGCCGACGTTGAGGCCGTAGCCTTCGTCCAGCCGGTGGGGGATGTACGTCGCGGGCGGCGCGCCCAGCTCCTTCATGAAGAGGTACAGCAGCGACGTGGAGCAGACGCCGTCCACGTCGTAGTCACCGTAGAGCGTCACCTTCTCCCGCGAACGAATCGCCCGGATGATGCGGTCCACCGCTCCCGGCATCCCCTTCATGCGGAACGGGTCCGGCAGGTCCGCCAACCGGTCCGACAGGAACGCCGACGCGGACTCGGGGGTGCGGTAGCCACGGTGCAGGAGCACCTTCGCCGCGAGCGGGTGCAGTGACAACTCCCCCGCGAGGGACGCCACTTCCTGCTCGACCACATCTGGAAGCAACCACCGCACGCTCGACACTCCTCCTCGCCTTCTCCGAGGGGAGTTGGCGGGATGAATTGGCTACGAAAGCGACAGTACCTCAGACGTCTGACCAGGACAGTCCAACCTTGAGCCCGACACTTCCCCTCCTACACAGGCGTTCAGGCAGACGCACGTCTGGTGGCTCGCTGATTCACGCACGGTCGGTCGCCGGTGAGCAGGTTCAAACGCACACCTGAAAACAGTGAGGTCGAGCATGCATCCAAGAGGCACCCGGGCCGCCACGCTGGCCCTGGCATTCGCCACGCTGGGCACCGCGGGTTCGGCGGCCGCGCAGGAGCGGCGCGACGGAAAGCGCGGTGACCTGAATGTGTTCCTCCGCGGCGGCGTGGGCGACTACACCGGAGGCCTGGGCGACCTGACGAGCACGGGCCCGGCCTGGGGTGTGACGCTCAACATCCAGCCCACCACCTTCCTCGGCTTCGAAGTGGGCTACGAAGGCTCACGCAACGGCCTCACCGACAGCCGCCTGCTGGAGCAGCCCTCGCTCGTCCGGCAGGGCGGTAGCGCGCTGGTGAAGGTGTCACCGCCCTTCCTCACCACCGTCCGGCCCTTCGTCGGCGCGGGCCTGGGCGTCTCCCATATGAACGTCCGCGGCCCGGTGGAGGACCTCTACCAGTCGGACACGATGCCGGAGGTCCCCCTGGCAGCGGGCGTGGAGTTCAACCGCGGCGCGCTCACGGCGGGCATCCGGACCACGTACCGCGTCCTCCTCAGCGAAGGCTGGGCGGACAGGGCCGTGGAGGACACCCACGGCGGCCTGCTGGACGCCTCGCTCACGCTGGGCGCGCGCTTCTGACAGGCCCCTGAAACACCCAGGGCCCTGCTTCCCGTGAAGGAAGAGGGCCCTGTCGGTGTCCATCGCACGAGGCCTTCCTCAACGGAAGGAAGGCCTCAGGTGCGGGTGGCTCACGCGGCGTTCGGCTGCTGGTGGTCCACGTTGCCGCTGGCGCGCAGACGGGCGTCCTTCGCCGCGGCGCGCTCGTCCAGCCAGATGGTCAGCGGGCTGGCGATGTAGATGGTCGAGTACACACCGACCACGATGCCCACCAGCATCGCCATGGCGAAGTCGAAGATTTCGCCCACGCCGAAGATGAGCAGACCGATGAGCGACAGCGCCGTGGTGCCGGACGTGAGGATGGTGCGGCCCAGCGTGTCGTTGATGGCGATGTTGATGACCTCCGCGAAGGGCTTGCCCTTGTACTTGGCCATGTCCTCGCGGATGCGGTCGTAGATGACGATGGTGTCGTTGACGGAGTAGCCGACCACCGTCAGCAGCGCCGCGATGGCCGTCAGGTTGAACTCGCGCCGGCTCACCAGGTAGTAGCCCGCCACCATGATGACGTCATGGACCATGGACAAGAGCGCGCCCGGACCGAACTTGAAGTCGAACCGGAACGCCACGTAGATGAGGATGGCGACCATCGAGTACAGCAGCGCCATGATGCCGCGGTTGCGCAGCTGCTTGCCCACCTGTGGACCGACGTAGTCCACGCGGCGCTGCTCGAAGTCCGGCTTCTCCAGTCCGGCGTTGAGCGCGGCGAACACGCGGTCCGCCATGCCGCTGGCCACCACCTGGTAGTCGTAGCCCGTGCCGCCCTGGGCCTCGCCCAGGTCACGCACTTCCTGCACGCCGATGCCCGCCGACTCCACCGCCTTCTTGACGGCGTCGGAGTCCATGGGCTGCGCCGCGCGGAAGCGGATGATGCCGTTGGGCAGATCCGAGTAGACGTTGCGCACGCCCCCCAGCGCCTCCAGGGCCTCCTTGCCCTTGGCACCGCTCTCCTCGTTGAGCTGCGTGACGCCGCCCATGCGGAGCAGGAAGGTGTTCTCCTCCGCCGCGCCGATGTTCTGCACGCTGACGTCTGGCAGGCCGCCCTTGTCCGCGCGCTCACGGACCTCCTCGGCGGTGATGGGGTGGTCGAACTTCACCTCCACCACCGTGCCACCTGCGAAGTCCACGCCGAAGTTGAAGCCGAAGGCGGCGATGCCGACGATGATCGCCAGGTTCAGCAGCGTGGAGATAAACAGCGCGGGCTTGCGCTTGCTGATGAAGTCGATGTTCGTCTTGTTCTTGAAAATCTGCATGACGGTTCCCGGACTCCGGCCGGTCAGACGGAGACGACCTTCGCGTTACGACCGTGGACGAAGTAGGTCATGATGACTCGCGTCACCGTGATGGACGTGAACAGCGACGCCAGCAGGCCGATGATGAGCGTGGTGGCGAAGCCTCGCACCGGTCCGGTTCCCGTGAAGAACAGGATGAAGGCGGAGATGAGCGCCGTCACGTGCGAGTCGAAGATGGTCCAGAAGGCCCGGTCGTAGCCCTGGTCCACCGCCGCCCGGGCCGACTTGCCATGCCCCAGCTCCTCGCGGATGCGCTCGTTGATGAGCACGTTGGCATCCACCGCCACCCCCAGCGTCAGCACGAAGCCGGCGATGCCCGGCAGCGTCAGCGTGGCGTTGAAGAAGGCCAGTCCCGCCAGGATGAGCAGGCCGTTGAGCACCAGCGCGAGGTCCGCGATGAGGCCGGAGGCCCTGTAGTAGATGGCCATGAAGAGGATGACCAGGCCCAGGCCCAGCACCGCCGCCATGCCACCCTTCCGGATGAGCTCGTCACCCAGGCTGGCGCCAACCTGACGAATCTCACCCACCGTCACAGGGGCAGGCAGCGCGCCGGCCTTGAGCACCAGCGCCAGCGTCTGGGCCTCGCCCAGCCACTCCTCGAAGGTGCGGCCACCCATGCGGCCCATGGTGATGCGGGCCGAACCGCCGCTGATCTTCTCGTTGATGTTCGGCGCCGTCTGGACGTTCTCGTCCAGCACGATGGCCATGCGGCGGCCCACGCCCTGCTCGGTCAGCCGCTCGAACTCGCGCGCGCCCGCGGGGTCGAAGGAGATGTTCACCTCCGGCTCGTTGAGCTGGCTGATGTTCGCGTCCGCGCTCGCCAGGCTCTCGCCGGTCAGCGGCACGTTCTTGTCCAGCAGGTAGGAGCGGTACGAGGTGCACTCGTTCTTCTTCACCGGGTTGGCGATGCACTCGGTGAGCACCACCCGGTTCTCCGGCACCTTGTCCTTCGTGTACTCGGTGATGGCCTCACGCGTGGGGGCCTGGAGCTGCGGGAAGCCGCCCTCCGTCGTCAGCGTGATTTCGCTGCCAGCCGGCGGCGGGGTGGCCTGGAGCAGCTGCGCGAAGAACTGCGGGTTGGAGTCATCCACCATCCGGAACTCGAGCTGCGCGGTGGTCCCCACCAGCTCCTTCGCCTGCTCCGGGTTGCTGCGGCCCGGCAGCGAAATCTGGATGGAGTCGGCGCCCAGCTTGCGCACATCCACTTCCGCCACGCCCCACTTGTCGATGCGGCGGCGGATGACGAGCATCGCCTGGTCCACCGCTTCGGTCCGGAAGACGTTGGCCTGACTCTCGTCCTGCACCAGCGTCAGCGAGGCGCCGCTGCGGCTGACTTCCTTGAAGTCAGTGAAGGTGGCCAGGACCTCCTTCTGGATGGCGTCCATGGTCCCCGGGTCCTTCGCCGTCAGGGTGACCTCGAGCTTCTCCGGGTCCGTGTCCGCCGACACCTCGCCCAGCTTCTTGTCATTGACGTAATTGACAATCTGCTGCGCGCGGCGCTCGGTCCGCTTCTGGAGCGCCGTCTTGGTGTCCACCCGCATCACCATGTGGATGCCGCCCTGGAGGTCCAGCCCCAGGTTCAGGCGGTACTTCGCGGGAGGCGCCCAGGCGGGCATCCGCTCCTCGAGCACGGCCAGGTTGTTGCGCTGCTCCCGGTCGAGAACGACGAGCGAGTAGTAGGTCGGGATGAGGAACCAGATGCAGCCCAGCGTCACCGCGACGATGAGTCCGAACTTCCACCACCAGCCGCGGTCCATCACTTCTCCTCCTTCTTCTCTCCGGCCGCCGTCGCGGGGGCCGCGGGCGTGCCTTCCGCCACCGCGCCCTTGGCGCTGACGGCCGTCTTGAGCACGCGGATGCGCACGCCGCTGGAGACCTCCAGCGTCACGGTGCGCTCATCCACGAGATGGATCTTCCCGAGGATGCCCCCGGAAGTGACGACCTCATCACCCTTCTTCAGCGCGGAGAGGAGCGCACGGTGCTCCTTCAACTGCTTCTGCTGCGGGCGGATCATCACGAAGTACATGATGCCCACCAGGATGACCAGGAAGCCCAGGGTGCCCAGGGGATTGCCACCACCGGCCTGCGCCAGAATCAGAAAGCTCTCAGCCACACACTGCCTCGTCGGTTGAGGAAAGCTTGGGATGGAAGGCCCCCGATTTTGTTCGAGGAAACCATCCGAAAGGGGGCCCTCTTAGCAAGGGGGGCCCATGTGAGCAAGTGAACGCGGGAAGCCGGGCAATCCATCCGCCCGGTCAGCGACCGCGGGTCCGTTCGGCCTCCTGCGCCTTGGCACGGGCACGGAATTCCCGGGCAAAAGTGGCGAACCGGTCCTCTGCCACCGCGCGCCGGACTTCTGCCATCAGTCCCAGGAAGTAGTGGAGGTTGTGAATCGTGTTGAGCCGCATGGCCAACAGTTCCTGGGCGGCGAAGAGGTGCCGGAGGTAGGCCCTGCTGAAATTGCGGCAGGTGTAGCAGGAGCAAGCAGGGTCCACCGGCCGGTTGTCCCTGGCGTAGGCCGCGTTCCGGATGACGACCTTGCCCTCCGAGGTGAAGAGCAGGCCGTTGCGCGCGCACCGGGTGGGCAGGACGCAGTCGAACATGTCCACCCCGTGCTCCACGCAGGTGACCAGGTCCACGGGCGTGCCCACGCCCATCAGGTAGCGCGGCTTGTCGCGGGGCAGCAGGGGCGCGGAGTAGGCCACGCCGTCATGCATGGCCTCCGGAGCCTCGCCCACGGAGTAGCCGCCCAGCGCGTAGCCGGGCAGGTCCACCGCGCACACCTCCTCGGCGTGGCGCTTGCGCAAATCCTCGTGCAGGCCGCCCTGGACGATGCCGAAGAGCGACGAGCGCTCCCGGCTCCAGGCCTTCACGCACCGGTGCAGCCAGCGGGTGGTGCGGGCCAGCGACGCCTCCAGGTAGGCCCTGTTCTCGGTGGAGGGCGGGCACTCGTCGAAGGCCATGATGACGTCGGCGCCCAGCGTCTCCTGGATGTCGATGGAGCGCTCGGGCGTGAGGAAGTGCCGCGAGCCGTCCAGGTGCGACTGGAAGGCGGCGCCCTCCTCGGTGATTTTGCGCTTCTCGGACAGGCTGAACACCTGGAACCCGCCGCTGTCGGTGAGCATGGGCCGGTTCCACGACACGAAGCGGTGCAGGCCGCCCATCTCCCCCACCAGCGCTTCGCCGGGGCGCAGCATCAGGTGGTAGGTGTTGCCGAGGATGATCTGCGCGTCCAGCGTGAGCAGGTCGTCCGGCCCCACGCCCTTGACGCTGCCCACGGTGCCCACGGGCATGAAGATGGGTGTCTCCACGGGGCCGTGCGGCGTGTGCAGACGCCCCCGGCGGGCCTTCGTTCCCGACGTGTCCTCGTGAAGGAGCTCGAAGCGGACCATCCCCGGCTCCACGCGGGTATCGCCCTTGCCACCTGACTGCTTCGCTTCCTGCTGCTCGCCCATGGCGTTCACTCCGACACCAGCATGGCGTCGCCGTAACTGAAGAATCGGTAGCCCGCGCGGACCGCCTCCGCGTAGGCCTCCAGCGTGCGCTCGCGTCCGAGCAGCGCGCTCACCAGCACCACCAGCGTCGAACGCGGCAGGTGGAAGTTGGTGAGCAGCAGGTCCACCTGACGGAAGGCGAACCCGGGACGGATGAAGAGGGTCGTCTCGCCGGGGCCCGCGCGCAGCCGCCCCGTCTCCGGGTCGGTGGCGGACTCCAGGGTGCGCACCACGGTGGTCCCCACCGCCACCACGCGCCGGCCTTCCGCGCGCGCCGCGTTGATGGCCTTCGCAGTGGCCTCCGGGACGGTGTAGCGCTCCGGGTGCATGTGGTGCTTGTCCAGGTCGTCCTCACGCACCGGCAGGAAGGTGCCTGGCCCCACGTCCAGCGTCACCAGCGCCCGGTGCACGCCACGCGCAGCCAGGGCGGCCAGGGTCTCCTGGGTGAAGTGCAGGCCCGCGGTGGGCGCGGCCACGGCTCCGGAGGCGCGTGCGTACACGGTCTGGTAGCGCTCCGCGTCCGCGGCGTCCGGCTCCCGGGTGATGTAGGGCGGCAGCGGCAGGCGGCCCGCCGCGTCCAACAGCGCGGCCAGCGAGGCGCCCGGGGGTGCGTGGAACCGCACGCGGTACTCCCCTCCTCCCAGCGCCTCCTGGATTTCGGCCTCCAGGCCGCTGGCGAACATCACGCGCTGCCCGGGCTTGAGCCCCTTGGAGGCCTGCCCCAGACAGACCCAGTCGAGCGACTCGGGGGCCGCCCCGAGCGCCGCCGAGGTCAGCGTGTTCTGGGCGGCCGGGCGCACGACGAGCAGCTCCACGCGGCCACCAGTGCCGGCCTTCTGGCCCAGCAGACGCGCGGGAATGACGCGGGCGTCGTTGAGGACGAGCAGGTCTCCGGGGCGCAGGAGCTCCTGGAGGTCGGCGAACCGGCGGTGCGACCAGGTGCCGCTGGAGCGGCTGATGGTCATCAAGCGCGACGCGTCCCGCTCGGCCAGGGGAGCCTGGGCGATCTGGGATTCGGGCAGCGCGAAGTCGTAATCAGAGAGACGGGACGACACGGGGGTGGCGCTTGTAGCAGCCCCCACGCCGTCGCGGAAAGCGCGCCGGACGCGGGAGGCGTCAGTAGAGCTGCTGCAGCTCGGCCCCGGGGTAGTAGTGGGAGAGGATCTCCCGGTACTCCCGGCCTTTGTCGGCGAGCGCCTTGGCGCCCCACTGACACAGGCCCGCCCCGTGGCCATAGCCGCGACCGGTGAACACGTAACCGCGCTCGGTGCGTTCCACCTCGAAGTCCAGGCTCTTGAGCCGGGTGTAGCCAAGCTTGCGGCGCAACTCCACGCCGTCCATGGAGGCGCCGTCCGCCAGGGTGACGCGCGTCACCCGGCGCGTCCGCGTGCGGGCCGCCACCTTGAGCCCCTGGGCCGGGTGGCGGAGCGCCGCCTTGATGTCCGCGTCGGAGAGCGTCGCCGTCCACCGGCTGGCGGGGAGCTTTCCGCAGGGGCAGTCGACGGGCTGGAGGTACGGCAGGTCGCGCTGCAAGGCATCGAGCCCCGACTCCGTCCGGCCGCCACAGGAGGCATGGAAGTACGCCTCGATGGGCGCCAGCTCGTACGTGAGCACCTGTCCCCGCGTGGCCTCGACGGCGGCCTTGGTGCGAGGGTCCTCGCGGTTGACGCCGCCATAGACTTGATGGAGCACGCTGCTGCCCAGGTGGAACGCGTTGCTGTAGGCATCCAGCTTCTTCTGGAGCGCATACGTCCGGGCAGCCACCGCCTGGGCCTTGAGGGCCTCCGGGGGAAACGACACGGGCATCTCGCTGCCCAGCACGGCGGCGAGGTAGTCCTCCAAGGGAATGACGTTGATGAGCTGCAGCCCACTGCGGTGCAGGCGCACCACCACATCGCCGCGGACCTGCGCCGCGCCCGCCTTGAGCGGCTCGGTGCCAGGCGCGGCCGAGGCCTCCGACATGCCAGCGCGGAAGCGGACGGAGTCGCCCTCCACGGGCGTGCCGTTGACCTCGATGCGGCCCCCCTTGCGGCGGACGTTCGCCTGTCCCGAGGTGATGGGGGCGAAAGTGGCCTCCTCGCTGTCGGGACCGGAGGCCAGCCCCCGGCCGCTGATGCGCACCTCACTGCCCGCGTCCTCGATGGAGATGCGCAGGGTCTCCACGGCGAGCACGCCCGAAGGGACCAGCAGGAGCAGGATGAGTGCAACAGGTCGCAACATGGCCCCGAAGTGTAGAGGCGTGGGTGCTCGCCTCAAGAAAACGTCCGGCGGATGGGAGAGGATGGCTCACCCGTGACGTCACCTTCGCGCCCTGCCTTCCCCACGGCCTTCATCACCGCCCTGCGCGAGTTGGAGCCCCGTCCCGCCGCGATGCTCACCCTCCGGTTGGTGGAGGGCCGCTCGCGCGAAGCCTGCGCGACGCATTACGGCATCCCCGCCCAAGCCTTCTCCGTGCTGCTGCTGAGGGCCGCCATCGCACTGGCCCTGCACCGAGGCGCCCCCGCCCGCGAGCCCGCCAGTGAGAACGAGGAAGCCGCCTGGGCACGGATGCTCGCGGACGCGCTCGAGCGCCAGGACGCGAAGTTCCCCGCCGCGCTGGCTCCGGTCGTGGAGACGTGCCGAGAGCTCCAGACGCTGGCGCCCCAGGTCGCCACGGGCTTGGAAA
This sequence comes from Myxococcus sp. CA005, assembly GCF_006518205.1. Lineage (NCBI taxonomy): Bacteria > Pseudomonadati > Myxococcota > Myxococcia > Myxococcales > Myxococcaceae > Myxococcus > Myxococcus sp. CA005. The sequence continues at coordinate 35,052 of NZ_SRLV01000076.1, forward strand.
CGGCGGAGCGGGAGGCCCGCGCGTCGCCCCAGCGTCGCCGCGAGGAGTGGCTGCGGCGGCTCGCGGTGGCTCTGCTGCTGGCGATGACGGCCTGGCTGTACCTGTCGAAGCCCTGAGGCCCTTCGGCGCCCCGCCAACGTCCACCGGTGCACACCACGCCAGCCCGTCCCTGAGGGAACGACACCGCGGGCCGACGCCGCTGGACGCCAGGGGTCGCGGACACATAAGGGAGGCGACCATGCGCGCCCTTCCACGGATGTTGCTGGCCTGCGTGCTGCTCACGGCCTGTGCGAAGCAGGTGGACGCCCGCGTCGCGGGCAACGACGACGCGGCCATCGACTCGCTGTCCCTGCGGCTCGAGGAGCTTCGGACGCGCGACGCCGTGGACGACGCGACGTGCGCGGACCGCTGTTCGGTGGGAACGCAGACTTGCGAGCTGGCGGAGTCGCTGTGCGCGCTCGTGGAGCACCATCCTGACCGGGACGACCTGCCGCCCCGCTGTGCCCAGGGACAAGAGCAATGCGCCACTGCCCGGAATGTCTGCGCGCGATGCGGCCCCTGAGCGGCACGGCCCGGGTGCACAGAAGCAGGCTCCGTGTTTAGACTGCGACGGTTCCCGCTGTCCTGAACGAGGTCCTCCCGTCATGTCCCCCCGCTCCGCCCTGCTCCTGGTCACCTCGTGGCTCGTCATTCCCGGGCAGGCCCTCGCCGCCGACAGCACGGAGCTGACTCCGGAGAAGGTGGCGGAAATCCGCCGCGACGAGGCCCAGGCCCTGTCCGAGGTCAACGCGGAGTACGGCAACCGCAAGTCGTCGGAGATGAGCACCGCGGAGCGCCGGGAGGCCATCGACAAGCAGAAGGCCGCCTCCGCGTCGGTGCTGGAGAAGCACGGCGTGTCGGGCAAGGACTTCGCGCGTTACGAGGCGCGCATGTCGCCGGCGGACAACGCCCGCGCGAAGGCGGAGGAGCAGCGGCTGGCGGAGGCCGCCAAGGCCGCGAAGCAGCCCGCGCCCGCGGCCGCCCCGGAAGAGGTCCACGTCCAGCAGGGCTTCAGCGACCAGGACCCGGTGGAGTTGGAGGCCACGGAGGGCGCGGAGCCGTCCATCGACGTCGGCGTACCGAAGGACGCCGAACTGCCGCAGTAGGCCTCTTCTGAACGACAGGTGCGCGGTGGCGAGCCCCCCACCGCGCACGCTGCTCAGCCCTTGCGGTAGCCGTAGCGCGGGGCCCGCTCCTGCCACACGCCGTCATACGGGCAGGTGCAGTCCGTCTCCTCGGGTTCCGGGTACGTGAAGCGCTCGCCCTTGTAGTTGCGGAACACCGTCTCCTGCGCTCCGTACTCGACGGCGTAATCGGGCTGGAGCGTCACCTTCCCACCGCCCCCCGGCAGGTCCACCGCGAGGTGCGGCACGGCGAGGCCGGTGGTGTAGCCCCGGAGCTGCTGGATGATTTCCAGCCCCTTGGCGATGGGCGTGCGCAGGTGCTCGCAGCCCTCGGCGACGTCCATCTGGTGCAGGTAGTACGGCCGCACGCGGCTGCGCAGCAGCAGGTGCGACAGCTCCTTGATGATGCGCGCGTCGGAGTTGAGCTGCCGCATCAACACGGCCTGGTTCTCCACCGGCACGCCGTGGTCCACCAGCCGCTCGCAAGCCTCGCGCGCCTCGGGCGTCACTTCCTTCGGATGATTGAAGTGCGTGACGACGAAGACGGGCGCGTAGCGCCGGAGCGTTTTCGCCAGGGCGTCGGTGACGCGCATGGGCAGACACACGGGGACGCGCGTGCCGATGCGAATCATCTCGACGTGGGGAATCTCGCTGAGCGGCGCGAGCAACTCCTCCAGCCGGGAGTCGCTGAGCATGAACGGGTCCCCGCCGGAGATGAGGACGTCGCGCACCTCGGGATGGCTCCGGACATAGTCCACGCCCCGGCGGAGCTGTTCCTTGGAGAGCTCCGCCACCCCGCCCTGCGTGATGCGCCGCCGCGTGCAGTGACGGCAATAGACGGAGCACGTATCCAGCGCGAGGAAGAGCACCCGGTCCGGATACTTGTGAACGATGCACTCCTCCGGGCGCGTCTTGTCCTCACCCAGCGGATCCGCGAGCTCGCCCGGACGGATGCGCGCCTCGGCCCTCACCGGGATGGACTGCATGCGCACCGGGCAGAACGGATGCTCCGGGTCGATGAGGGACAGGTAGTACGGACTGATGCCGATGCGGAACAGTGCGGACGTCTCCTGCACGCCCGCGCGCTCGTTGGAGGTCAGCGGCACGTACCGCTCCAGCTGCTCCAGGCCTCGCACCGCATGCCGCTGCTGCCAACGCCAGTCCGCCCACTCCGCGTCCGTGGCGTTGGGAAACAGCCGTTTGCGCCCTTCGGCGCTGAGCGACGCGCGAGCGGCCGTCGGCTCCGGCGGGAGACCCGCCGGAAGCACTGAGGTATCCATTACGCCGCCTTCTGCTGCTCCCGCCACCAGGCCTGCCCCGCCTCGGACAGCTGGTCGATGGGGTCGAAGTATTCGTACTTCCGGCTGAGCGCATCCGCATCGTTCAGTTCGATGCCGGTCCGGTAGTTCTTGGTCCAGTACGAGATGCCGCGCTCGCGGTCATACTCCGCCACCTGGTGCACCCAGCGCTTCCCGACGAAGGGCACGTCACAGACGATGCGCGGCGTGGCGAAGCCCGGCATGTAGCCCATGATGTCGTGCTGCAGCTGCTGCGCCTGAGCCACCGACAGCCGCCAATGCTCGCTGTTGGGGATCATGTCGCACATGTAGAAGTAGTACGGCAGGATCTTCGCGTGGTCGAGCAGCGTGAAGCACAGGTCCAGCAGCGCCTGCGGGCTGTCATTCACACCGCGCAGCAGCACGCCCTGGTTGCGCACGTCACGGAAGCCCATCTCCAGCAGCTTGCGCACGGCCTTGCCCACCAGCGGGGTGAGCTGCTGCGCGTGATTGACGTGCGTGTGCAGCGCCAGGTCCACGCCGCGCTCGACGGCCTTCTTCGCCAGCCGGTCCAGCCCCTGGAGGACGGAGTCCTGGAGGAAATGCTGCGGGATGGCCATCAGCCCCTTGCTGGCCAGGCGGATGTCCCGGATGTTCGGGATGTCCATCAGCGAGCTGACGAACGGCTCGAGCTGCTGGATGGGCAGGTTCGCGATGTCGCCACCCGACACCACCACGTCGCGCACCGTCGGCGTGCGACGCAGATAGTCGAGCATCTGCGCGTAGCGGTCCTTGGGCCCGATGCCAAATTTGTGTTTGCTGACCTGCGGCACGTCATTGCCCACCAGGTCCATGCGCGTGCAGTGACCACAGTACTGCGGGCAGGTCGGCAGCATCTCCGCCAGCACCTTGGTGGGATACCGGTGCGTCAAGCCTTCCACCACCCACATGTCCTGCTCGTGAAGACTGTCACGGCTGGCCTTGGGATGGTTGGTCCACTCCGTGAGGCGGTCCGCGTAGGCCGGTAGCATGTAACGACGCACCGGGTCACGCCACAGGTCCTCAAGATTCATGGTGTTGAGCATCTGCGGAGGCACGAGCAGCGACATCGTCGCCCGCTCGCGCTGGTCGCGCTCCATGCTCTCAGCCAGGTCATCCGGGAGCAGAGCCCCCAGCGTTGCCTTGAGTTCCTTGAGATTCTTGATGGTGTGCTTGCGCTGCCAGACGGAGTTCTCCCAGTCGGCGGCGGACACGTCCTTGAAGCCAGGGATCCGCCGCCAATCGGGCTCGATGAACTCCCGGCGGTGAGGATACGTAAAAGGCTGTTCAGCGGGGCCAGCCTCAGGCTTGGCCCGGATGGGCGTCGTTTGCATGGCGCATCACCTCTAAATTGCTCGCGGGCGAGGCGTCATAACGCGCCCATGCCCCACTTCGGTCAACAATCGAAGGGGGCATCGGATGCCCGCCTTCTCACTCGATGGGAACATTGACCAGCTTGGCTACATTATCTTCCGTGATGTCGACCACCACGGGCTTGGTCGTCTTGCCGTTGAGCTTGAACGAAATCTTCCGCTTGCCCACCGGTAGCATCAACGGACTGCCAAGTGTCACCGGCGTCTGGCGATTCGTCTTCTTCCCATCGACGTAGATGTCCGCGCCCGCCGGCTTTGTGCTGCAGGCGAACTTGCCCATCACCTTGGGAGCCCTCGGCGGCTTGGGGGCAGGCGGAGGCTTGGGCGCAGTCTGGGGCGGCGGCCGCACGTTGGCCACGGTGGGCTCGGGCTGCGGCTCCTTCGTCATCTCGAACGCGACCGTGACCTGCTTGCTGCTGCCGTCGGCCTTGAACTCACCGGAGTACGGCTTGTAGCCCGCGAGCTTCGCGGTGAACGCGTAGGTCTTCCCCACCTCCAGGTTCGCCATGCGCGCGTCTGGAATCCGCCCCAGGCGCTCGCCATTCACGGCGATCTCCGCGCCGTCATCACCCTTGAAGACAGCTGCGACCTGAACGGGCGCGGGAGCCGGATCCGTGGCGGGAGGCGGCGTCTGCCCATTGTCGACAGGCGCGTTCTCAGGTGCCTCGTCGCCGCCCGGATCCTCCGCGGGAGCGGCGGGCTCGGTGGTCCCCGCGGCAATGACGACACCCGTGTTCGTCGGCGGTGCCACTGGGGGCTTGTTCTCGGGCGGCGGGGCCGCCTGCGGATCAGCTTCCAGCGGAAGCGAAACGACGATCCTGCTTCCGGCGACGACATCCACCGTCTTGGCCGCGCTCTGCTGACCCGGAGCGTTCGCGGTGACCCGGTACTGCCCTGCCGGGAGTGCCAGCAGCGTGTTGAGCTGGACCTCCTGGCCATTCAGCTGGATGCGCGCGGAAGGGTTGGACGGGGACACCATGAAGGTGACCTCGCCCGTGGACGGCCTGGTGGCCATCACCACGCCGACGACGAGCAACAGCACGATGGCCGCGGCGGCGGCGAACAGCACCGGCTTCGGCAGCGTCTTGAGGTTGAGCGCGGGCTTCCCCTTGGCGGGGACCTTCGTCTTCGCCTTCGCCTTCGCGGGCGCAGCGACCTTCGCAGGTGGAGGCGCCTCCTCCGGGGGGAGGGGAACCGAGCCCGTCACCTCTTCCTCGGGCTCGTTCAGGTCGTCGTGCGGATGACCTTCGTCACCGTAGTCGTCCTGGGCGTCGTAGCCGGCGCTGCTGTCGTCCTCGGGCGGCTGCTCGTAGTCAGACGGATCCTCTTCGGGCTCGGGAGCGCGCTTTCCGCTCCGGCCGCGGCCCGACACGGGCGCTGGCCTGCTGCCCGTCTCTTCGTCCAGCGAGGGAGACGAGCCGCGCGAGCGCGTCGGCGGCGCGGACGGCGCGGGGCCAATCATCGTGGCGCCGGAGTAGGCCTCGCCTTCCTCGTTGCTGATGACGACCTGCGCCTTGGGGCCACTCTTGCCCCTGCGCGAGGACGTATCGGGCGCGGGGGCGCGCAAGGAGTTGTAGGAACCGGACGTCCCATGGTCCTGGATGGGGTTCTCCGTCCGGCCCGTGATGCTGTCGTCCACCACGACGCTGCTGTCGGCAACGCGGGTTTCGGGAGACATGAACGTATGCGAGGAGTCGACAATCTGCGTCTTGTCGCCCGCGCCAACGCCCATCTCCTCGAGTTCCTCGGCGGTGGGAGGCGGGATGTAGTCCTGGACAGGCTGCGCCGGTGAGGTGGACGCACGGCCCGCGGGTGTTCCCGTCACCACCACGGCAGGAGGGGGCGCACGCCGCGCCGCCTGCCGATTGAACCCGGGAGCCACCGTGATGCCCGAGGCCTCAATCTGGTCGGGGCGCTCGATACCGGCATAGCGCTCCATCTTCTCCGCCTCGCGGAGCATGTCCTCGGCGAACGCCTCCTTCATGTAACTGGAGAGGTGCTTGGACGAGTAGATGGCGTCACCGGCCAGGAGGAACCGCATCAGGTCCTCGGCCATGTCGGACGCCCACTGGTAGCGGTCCTCGGGTTCGCGAGTGAGTGCCTTGAGGACCACCTTCTCCAGGCCCTGCGGGATGCTCGGGTTGAACTCGCTGGGGAGCGGAACCTCCGCGTTGCGCACCTTCTCCAGGGTGGAGAAGTCCGACTCGCCGACGAAGAGCTTCTCGCCCGTGAGCATCTCGTACAGCAGCACGCCCACGGCGAAGATGTCGCTGCGCCGGTCGATGGGCATACCCCGGACCTGCTCCGGGCTCATGTACCCGAACTTGCCCTTGAGGATGCCCGCCTGCGTCTTCTGCGAACGGTTCGCCGCCTTCGCGATACCGAAGTCGATGACCTTGACCTCACCCTCATAGGAAATGAGGATGTTCTGGGGCGACACGTCACGGTGGATGATGTGGAGGTCCTGCCCGCGGGCGTCCTTCTTCCGGTGCGCGTAGTCCAGGCCGTCGCAGATCTTGGAGGCGATGAACACCGCTTGGGCGGTGGGCATGATCTCCTTACGACGCCGGTAGCGCTCCAACATGGTCCGGACGTCGCGCCCGGCGACGTACTCCATGGCGATGAAGTAGGTGTCGTCGTACTTCCCGAGTTCGTTGATGTGCACGACGTTGGCGTGGTTCAGCTGAACGCTGATCCGCGCCTCGTCGATGAACATCGTGATGAACTCTTCGTCCTCCGCCATCGTGGGGAGGATCTTCTTGATGGCCAGGATGCGCTCGAAGCCCTCGACGCCGAAGGCCTTCGCGATGAACACCTCCGCCATGCCGCCGACGTTGATGCGCTCGAGGAGCAGGTACTTCCCAAAGAGGGTCGGCTTCTTCATCTCGTGGAGCGGCCCGGCACCGGGAGGCGCGCACCGCGACAGGCGGTGCGCAGACCGGGCGGAAACCTGGACTCTAGTCGCAGCGCGGACGGCGAGTCAAACATGCACAGCAGCCTGAAACCCCAACGAATCCGGTAGTTTGAGCCCTCCGAGCACCATCCGGACCTCGCCACGGAAATGTCATGTGCCACGACGCGCGGCGGCAGGCGTGCAGAGGGGGGCTCAGAGGTCTGTTGGAGCGCGGTCGCAGGTAGGCGCATGTCACCTGTATTAGCAGGTCAGAGCGCCCCCTGCCTGGGGCACCCGAGCGGAATGATCCATGCTTCGGCGCCAGTGGGACCGGGCGAACCTGCCACCTGGCGTCGCCGAACTCGAAGGTCTCCCGGCTGAGTTTTCACCGGGCCCACGAGGCGCCTCCATTTCCCGCGCACGGGTAGCCCGGCAGCCGGCGACGCGTCCGACGCATTTGCCACCGAGGCCTCTGGAACCAGAGCCAAGCCCAAGGAGTGCACACGGGCTTCGCACTCCAAGCCACCCAACGCAGGGGCGACGAATGGAGGACCGTCGACACTCAGCGCCCCAATCACCCTCCTGAGAAGCGCCGCACCTTCATGAGCAGCCCTCGTCATTGAGAAGAGAGAGTGGCTGAGATTCACCAGGCGTCCCCGGGCAGCACACGCCCTGGACCGAATGGGGCACGGCGACATCAACTGGCGCCCCCAATGCCAACCAGCGGGAGTGCAAACCAGAGGATCTGCCCGCTAGCGAAACTGCCGCGAATGTCGCCAAGCATCCGCGCGCACCAGCATGCCCTTCCCCAGGGCTTGGCGCTGGTAGGCGCGATGGCCGGCGTGCTCCGCGGAGGCACACGACGCTTGCTCACCGCCCGAAGATTGGGGCTCGCGTTGCACGAACAGCCACGATTGAAGAAGCGCATGACTCCCTCACCGCCCGAAGGTTGGGGCCCGCGCTGTACGCGCATCTACGGATGAAGAGCTCCTGTCGCCGGAACGCCGCGAGCGACTGGCCCAGGTCTACGCGCGCCACGGCGGGCGCTGCGTCTTCGCGGGGCGCTTTCTCTCGGTGCTGCGCGGGGCGGTGTTCATCATGGCCGCGGTGCAAGGGATGCGGCTGCGCGACTTCCTGCTGTGGGACGGGTAGGCGCCATGCCTCAGCGCTCCGGACGCGCTGGGTTCGCCTCTTTTTCCTTCAGCTCTGCCTCCGCCAGGGGGGAACGCTCCGCGTCTCCGACTCGACGGATGAGTCGCTGTGAAACGCATGAGAGGGACGGGGGCCAGTTGCGAGGAAGGAAGGGCGCAAGGGGCCAAGGAGGGCGGCGCGAGCCGAGCACCTGCTGGTGCTGGCCACCACGGCCGCCCTACTGGCGGTGGGGGGCGTGCGCCGGCTGCGCACGCGGCGCCTGGCCCAACGCCCGCGGTGACGCGCGGAAACTCCACATGCCCCAAAACGGAAAACCCCCGGTGTCCACAAGGGACACCGGGGGTTTCTCAAAAAGAATCCGGCAGCGACCTACTCTCCCGCGCGGTTTCCCGCGAAGTACCATCGGCTCTGGAGGGCTTAACTTCCGTGTTCGGGATGGGAACGGGTGGGACCCCT